>JAUVJW010000165.1 GCA_030596465.1 Candidatus Fermentibacteraceae bacterium
CGGTGGAAGGTGATTCAAGTATCCGGCGGTTTCTGTTGCTTATTGAAAGATGCGGAAAACGGTTATCGTTCAGGAAGACCATAAATTTCCCGTTGTGATTTTCAATAATAATGTCGGGGATCACCACGGTTCCTGTGTTACCCGCGAATTCGGCCCCCGGCCATGGATTCAGTTTCCTGATCTTCTCTATTGCGATCTCAACCTCATGAGGAATTACCCCCAGAGCAGCAGCAATGGAAAGAATACGCCTTTCCGCAAGTTCATTGAAACACTGATCTATTATCCGATACTCCAGACTGCCTCTGGAAAATTCTCCATTTTTCTTTATGAGTTGAAAAAGAAGCGCATTTCTCGCCGAATTCTGAGCCACCCCTGGAGGATCAAATTTTCTGACGATACTGATGGCTTTGTCAAGAGTATCCCCGGGGCCATCCCAACCAATCCGAAGCTCCTCGGGATCAAGAGAAAGAAGACCATTCCGGTCAAGAGAATAGATCACATAAACAGCGGCGTTTTCAACATTCTCTGATATCTCAAGGCCGTCCAGCTGGGAAAGAAGAAACTCGCTGAGTGTCTCCGGACTGACGGCCTCGGGATGCCACTGTTCTTCCTCACGGAATTTGGTGGATGGTGCCGTTCCAATGTCCTCATCAATTTCCTTCAGAATATCCAGCGGATCTTCCTCTTTGGAGTCTTCTCGTTCAGGCTCATCATCGGAAGAATCCTTTTCCTGTTCCTCTGCGTTGTCGGAGTCGTTCTCTTTCTCTTCAAGAAGGGGGTTTTCCGATAGCTCTGTGGCGATAAGACCGTCCAGCTCAATTGATGGCATCTGCAGAATCTCAAGCTGCTGACGAAGACTCTGGGTAATGGCCAGTTTCTGTACCTGTGACAGTCTAATCTCTGTTCTGAGCCCATGCATACTAAAGTGAAAACCTTTCACCAAGGTAGATTTTTCTGGCCTCCGGATTGTCTGCAAGCTCCTGGGAAGAGCCGGAAATGAGCACTCTTCCATCGTACATAATGTAGGCCCGATCTGTAATACCCAGGGTTTCCCGGGCACTGTGATCGGTAATAAGAACCCCCAGCCCGCGCTGTGCCAGAGCCCTTATTATTCCCTGTATTTCCGCAACGGCAATGGGGTCAATTCCCGCAAACGGTTCATCCAGCAGCAAAAAAGCGGGTTCTGTAACAAGCGCGCGGGCTATCTCTACCCTGCGCCTCTCCCCTCCCGAAAGAGTATAGGCTTTCTGCTTTGCCAATCTGGTTATTCCCAGCTCCGACAGAAGCCGTTGCTGCCTCTCTTTTCTCTCCTTCTTTTTCAGCTTCATGGTCTCCAGTATACACATTAAATTGTTTTCAACTGTCATTTTTCTGAATACACTTGACTCCTGAGGAAGGTAACCAAGACCAAGCCTTGCTCTCTTATACATTGGAAGCCCCGTAATTTCTTTGTTATCAAGAAAAACGCTTCCAGAGTCAGGTTTGATAAACCCGACAATCTGGTTGAAAGTGGTTGTTTTACCTGCACCGTTAGGCCCAAGCAGCCCGACAATCTCGCCCTTGTTGACTTTCAGGCTGACTCCGTTAACAACCTTGCGCCTTCTGTATTTCTTCACCAGATCTTCTGCTACAAGTTGTCCGCCACGCTTTATCTTCTCACTCACGAAACTCTCCACTCCAGCTGTATGTTCCCCTGACAGTTCCACTGGCCATTATTTCATCCGCTTCTCCGGAGAGGAATCTTACCACTATTTCCTCAGCGCTGATTGTATTCGCTTCCACTCTTACGGAATCTTCCCCCAGGATATTAAGCACAGCACTGCCCTGAAGCAGAAGACTGTCGAGATCATCTCCTGAAGGGAGAAAAGCAAACTCGGCTCTCTGCGAATTAAAGCTGACTGTACTCTCCTTATCCTCAAGATCGCCGGAGGCGGCCCCTTCAATCCTCAAGAAGTTTACGACACCGTCCGAGTTAAGGAGAATCTCCATCCAGTCTCCCCTGATTGTTCCCTCATCGCCGGTTATCTCGGGAGACCCGATAAGCTCCATCCGCTCCTCCTCACCAAAATATCTGAGGTACTCACTTGAAGTTTCCATATCGCTCGGTCTCATGTAAACACAGGCATTCCCCTGAGCTTCCGCTCTTTCCCCTTCCTCGAAAAATTCCAGGCGATCAGCAGTGATAACGGTAGTGTCAGAACCCTCTATTCTGGTAAGAATCGGATCCATGGTAATGAAAAGACTCTGTCGTTTCCTGTCGTACAGCGCATATTCACCCTGGACTGTCCCGAGCCAGTCATCGCTTTGAAGAACTACGGATCCTTTTGCTGTAGCCATATCTCTGTACCTGAACCAGTCAACCTGATTCGCGGAAAGTACAGAGGAACCATCGGTAAGCAGAGCATTGCCGTCAAGAACCATCACACCGGTAATTCTGGAATATGAAAGAAAATGACCACTGGCTGTAAGTGTATCCGCATCCACATGAACATTACCTGTAAACTCCGCCCTCTCTGAATCCTGGTAGATTGTGGCGGAGTTGGATGTAACTGTTACCTGATCATCAGTAACCACAACATTTCCCTGAAGCTCAATGATAGACTCACCGTCTTCAAGTTCTGTCGTTGAAGCGTTGTCCGATGTTACAGTAAAGACACCGGCCATGGAAAAAGCAAAAATACAAAAAAGAATTACAAAGTATTTATTCATCGAAAGGCAGCTCTCCGGTGGAAACAGCAGTAAAAGATTCTCTGATAACAAGATCACCAACAGCACTGAGGCTGGTATCAAGAATAACACCTCTGCCGTGAATAGTGGTAATGGTACCAGTACTCTCCGGCATAACAAATGTAACAAGACAGTCCGTCTCGAAAGTTTCCAGTGAATCAGACCAGTTAAGAAGATCGGTGTCAAGGGTTCTGCCGTTTATGTTTTCGGCATGAACATTTCCCCAGAGTACAGTTGCTCCATTCACCAGATCTGAAGTACCCGTATCGCTTCTTACAAAACTTTCCGGAATATCATTCTCGTAAAAAACAATGTTTACTTCTGTCATAAAAAGAAGACTGTCAGTTTCCCGATATACTGCGGAATCACCGGAAAGCATCCAATCCCTCACTCCGTCTTCCGCTTGAACAAGCCTGAAACCGGCCACGGTCTGTGTCTGCCCGTCTTCATCAGACCAGTCGGCAGACCTGCTGCCGCAGGCAGTTAAAACAAGCAGAAGCATGAACAGAACAGTAGCTCCAATTCCAGTTCTCATCAGAATCCAAGTGCGAGTGCGTCATGCAGATAAACAATCCCCTGCGGTTCCAGATCTTCATTGATAACAACCAGTGAGGTAATTCCACGCTCCTCCATCGTCTGAACAGCTAAAGCAAGAAGCTCATTTCTTCGAGTGGTGGCCGGATTCTTTATCATCACATCACTAAGGTAAAGATCGGTAATATCTACTCTGTCCCTCATGAGTCTGCCAAGATCACCGTAGACGAATATCCCGGCCAGATGTTTCTCCGCGTCTATTGCCATGCACAAGCCTCTGTGCCTGGTCATGATCTCAATTGCTTTGGTAAGAGGAGTATCCGGCGAGAGAAGAGGCAGAGCTTCGGTAATCATTAAATCGGATACTCTCATCAACAGCTTTCTACCCAGAGATCCTCCGGGATGAACCTCAGCAAAATCCTCCGGGGTAAATCCGGAAAGGTTCAGCATGGCCATTGCCAGAGCGTCTCCCATAGTCATCATTGCAGTTGTACTGGCTGTCGGAGCAAGATCGTAAGGACAGGCTTCCTTCATCCCAGGCAGTTTAAGTACAACATCCGCAAACCTTCCAAGAAGAGAGTTCTCACTTGTAACCATAGCGATAACAGAAATATCAAGGCTTCTTAATACAGGAAGAAGAGCGGCGATTTCCGCTGTGTCACCGCTTTTTGATAGAATAAGAGCAGTATCTCCTCTTGCGAGAATTCCAGCGTCTCCGTGGATTCCATCAGCAGGATGCAAAAAGTATGCCGGAGTTCCCGTGCTTGTCATTGTGGCCGCAATCTTTCTTGCCACAAGACCCGACTTGCCCATACCGCACACAATTATTTTGCCCCTTGACTCGTGGAGCAGTCCAACTGCTTCCGGAAATGAGTTCCTGTTCAAGGGAAGAACAGCTTCAAGCCACTTTATCTCAATACTAAAAACTCTCTCGGCTTCCCGGTAAACATCACTCACCTGAATCCTCCAGAATCATCTCGGCAATCTCTCTGACGGCTCCTGAGCCACCGTTTGAATCCGCGACAGCAGAGCATACTGCCCTGACTTCATCTGCCGCGTCTCTGGGACACGCGGACATTCCCGCGATCTCCATGGCTGGAATATCCTTCCTGTCATCACCCATGAAAAGTACGGATGACAGAGGAATATGCAAATGCTCTGCAAGTTCCCTGACAGATACCGCCTTATCAAGGCTTCCAAGACACAGCAGTTTAACCCCCAGATCAGAGGCTCTTCTTCGAGTACAGGTAAAATCACGGAAAGAGACAAATGCCACCTCCACGCCTTTCTCAAGAAGCCTCATAATTCCCGCGCCGTCTTTCGCGTTAAAGGCCTGAGATACACCTGAGGGTCCGTATACAAGTTTTCCATCGGTCAATGTACCGTCAACATCTATAGCGAAAAGCTTTACATTGTCGAATTTCATTTGAAAGCCCCCTCCCAATGATGCAAAGCGCTATCAAGTACTGCCTCGGCTTCCTTGAAGTCAAGCATAACAGCACTGTCGCTGAGAGCATCTTCCGGTTTCGGGTGGACCTCCACAAACATGCCCCGAATGCCCCATGCGGCAGCGGCTCGGGCCATCTGCAAGGCGAATGTTCTGTCTCCTCCCGTAAATCTTCCCGCAGCCCCCGGTTTTTGAAGTGAATGGGTAAGATCCATAATAACACCATCGCAGAAACCATTCATCACCGTTAAAGACC
>JAUVJW010000128.1 GCA_030596465.1 Candidatus Fermentibacteraceae bacterium
AAGATGAATGTTACAATGAGATAGATACTTGTTTGTTTTGCTGACAACTCAGCACCACCTTTCTGTTTTATTACCATTACGGACATGACCCGGAATCCAAAAGTGTTATTTTCTCCGTTTTTACACTGCAATTACCAACTCTCAGTTGATAGAAGTAAACACCCGGAGAAACACCTCTCCCTGAATTATCAGTTGTATCCCAGACGGTGGAGTGCTCTCCGGCTGGAAGATTTTCATTCACAAGGGTTTTCACCCTCCGTCCCCTCAGGTCATAGATGTACAGCTCCGTGTTTCCGGAAAGCTGCTGTGGTACAGAGAACCGTATAGTTGTGTTTCCGCTGAATGGATTGGGCGAGACGGATGTGTTAAAAAGTCTGTAGTGGTCGTCGTTGGAAATGCCTGATTCGACAGATGTTTCAACACTGAGTCTTGATTCTGTGCAAGCCATTATCGCAGCAGATATGCAATAAAAATGATCAGTTGTTCCAGAGGAATCGGTATAGAATGCATCTGCAACTACAGTGTTGTTGATTTTTGTATAGGGTCCGCCGGATACTTCGCTTCTGTAGATGTTGTAACCGGCGATGTCCAGCTCTGTGTTCGCGTTCCAGCTCAGATAGTTGGAGTCTCCTGAATTGTAGACAGTGGGATTAAGTGGAGCCATGGGATGCATCCAGCCTGTGTTCCAGTTGTCATGGAAGAAAGTTCCCCATTCCGTCAGATATGCTCTGTAGGGAACATCCTCAACAGTCCACAGGTATATCGTTCCGTTGCCGGTCATAAATGCTATTTCGATGTCCCCGTCATTATCCACATCACCTACGGCGGCGCTGTTCACATAAGATGCCGCATTGATTGATAGCGGCCAGTCTTCAACTGCTGACCCGTCGCCGTTGAATGCATACAGGAAACCGTTGGCACCAGGCCAGTTTTCGGCGAAAAGAACCTCTCTGTAACCGTCACCATCAACATCAGAAACTATTGGTGAGCATTCCAGACAACTTGTCGCAGAAACAGGCCAGCCGGCAACACCTGCCCCGGTGTGGTGCCTTGCCATAAGATCGAAGGTATGACCACCGCCGAAGATTTCCAGGTCACCATCATTATCGATATCACCTACCACCGGTGTGATGTAGGTGTGAACTCCCGGGTAGTTCTGAGGCCAGTTATTAAAAACTGTTCCATCATGATGGTGAATCTCAATATGGTTCTGTGAAGGTGGAGTCCACTGATCGTAATGCGCGTGAAGGATTTCCAGATCGCCGTCATCATCAAGATCAGCAAGTACAGGTTGAGCGTAGCTTGTCGCTCCGGCAACATCGATTAGAGGCCAGCCCGGTTCCGGATTGCCGTTCTTGTCCCAGAGGTATATGGAAGTGTAGGAAACCGCACAGATTTCAACCTCTCCGTCGTTATCAACATCCGCAACTGAAGGGGTTGCTACAGAGCCTATGGATTGGGGCCAGCCAGGATATATTGTTCCGTCATGGTTGTAAACACAGACTTCACCTTTCCCGAGTATTATCTCAAGATCTCCATCGCTGTCAACATCGAAAATAACAGGTGCTCTGAGGTGTCCGACTGAACCGGTGGCCTGCGGCCATCCGGGAACCGGAGTTCCATCATTATGCCAGATGTACATGGTACTGGTTTCTGCGACGGCAACAATTTCCAGACCGGGATAATCAGCGTCTATATCACCAATGGCTACCTTTGCTCTAATTTTTCCCAATCCTGTTTTGGGCCATCCGGGAAGACAATTACCCTGATAGTCAAAAACATAAAGAGATCCGTTTGAGGAACCGGCGATAATTTCGAGAAAGCCATCGCTGGTAACATCAGCGAGACACACACCGGACGGGGGGAAATACTCAAGCATTCCTATACTCTGAGGCCAGTTGGGCATCAGTGCCGGTGCAGTTAATGGAGCTGGAACAGGGGATTCCAGGCCGGGCAGAGCATCAGGACAGGAAGAATAAATTCCACCAGTTGAACTATGAGCATCAAGGCAGATTGAACCTTGAGCGTCAAGGAAGAATACGAACAACATTACAGACAGTAAAATTGTTGCGTTCTGCAAAAAGACGCGATTAGATTTCATAACAATTCTCCAATGAACTATGTGAGTTATAAGCAAAAAACACCGTTATTCAATACAATATCACCATTACAGGTTATTCTGGGTTTCTCGGAAATGATATCCCAGGTTGTGTACCCTGTGATATCTCCCCCAATTGCTCGATTGTCTCCGAAGGTAAGGTGAAAACTTCCCAGAACCTTGGTTCCCAGTTTGGGGATGCATGATACCGATTTGATTGCGGGATTCAGTCCGAAGCCCACCTGGCTGATTGTTTTCTTCTGCAGGTCGGAAGTTTTGAAGTATTCTTCCAGTTTTTTGCTTCCATTTTCAACACTGCAATCTGTAACTATCCCTTTTTCAATTTTCAGGTAAATTCCACTTGCTTCAGCATCATCCAATTCGCAGCAGTCCATATATATGCTTCCTGACAGATCCGTCAGTTGCGGAACGAAGGTGATTTCCCCTGATGGAATACAAAATATTCGATTAAATTTAGATGAGGAGGAAGGCCCTGCATCAATGAAGTACTTTTCCTGGTCTACGGAAACATGCAGTACATTGTCTTGACCGGTATGAACGGTGAAAGTTGTCAAATTGACTATTTTTTCTGCAAGATCCCGGGCACTGCTGAACTCATCGGCACTTACTGAAGATGCTTTCCAGAACATGATCAGTTTTTCAAGCGCCTCAGGATCGGTATGGAATTCCTCTTCAAATTTTGGTATGGATATGACTATCGCTCTCATGTCCAATCTCTCGTTGATTCCAATCATGGATTGTCGTCGTGTTTCCTTAACGAAATCCAGTCTTTCCTTCGAAATTCCTTCCTGGTCTAAAATTGCTGATCGTTTAAGATCTATCCAGGCATCTGCCCAGTCCACCGATTCCGCAATACCCCTGTAGAAGATTTCCACTTTACTTTCGGGAAGATCGAAAAGCATTTCTCTTGACAGGACAGGATCGCTGACCAGTGTTCTGTAGAGTGCTCCAATACGACGCAGATGTGCTACAATCTTTAAGTAGATACCTATATTCTGTTCCTGGAAAGAAATAACCACTTTTTCCTCAGGCTGAATGGCCAGATAGTCTTCAACAACAACTCTGGCGAATTCATTGAGATCAAGATCAAGATCACGCCTGAGGAAGAAATCAATGTATGAGTTATTGAGGCTGGCGTTTATTCCTTTTTCCAGTTCGATGGCTTCATCAAACCCAGCTGATAAAATAAAATTCTGAGCTACAGCACAATAGAACTTCTCACGATTTCCCCGTACCGGCTTGAGTGGTATCTGTTTTGCGAAACCGAAGCTTTCAAGTTTCTTGAGATAGTAGATTACCCTTGGTGTTTTCATGCCCAGTTTTTCAGCAAGTTGAACACCCGATAACGGTGCTTTCTGCAGTTCTTTCAGTATCTGGAATGCATGCTTGTTGCTAAGTAGTTGAAGTTTACTGAAATCCGATACAATATCAAGTCCTATCAATTCGGCCTCCTTCTAATTCAAAAAATACTGAAATAGAATAACACCTGCTTTTTCCCCTGTCAAGCGGTCGGTTCAAATTGTGTTTCTTTAATTTACCGGAGTTGAATGCAAATCAAAAACCCTCTCGGAATTGAGAGGGTCTTTGTATATGATATATTTAGCCGAGCCCTAAAATTACAGTACTCTGCTCTTAAGACGTCTGGCCTTATTAGGGTGCATGAGTCTTGTTCTTCCGGCCCTGTCGATGAGACTCTGAGCCAGCTTAACTGCCTCTTTTCTCTCTTCAGGGGTCTCAGCTGCATTTACCTTTTTAATGGCTGTACGAAGTCTTTTAAGCTTCCTGTGATTTCTTTCATTTTTAGCGGCATCTGTTCTCAGACGCTTGAGTGATTGCTTGCTCCTTGCCAAGAGCGTTCTCCTTTCGCAGAATAGACGGCATGAGCCGAACTTTTTAACCCGCAGGGGTTCATACACCTTATGACGGGCGAATTTAAAGGATTCCCGCACGATTGTCAACCATAGAGAAAGGTTAAGTATGCGTAAGATTCTTGTTGCAGCACTTCTTCTTGTGCTTCCCGCGGTGATGAATGCCGACAGACTGATCCGGATACCCATGCAGACTGATTCGGATTTTACAGTGGTTAGGGATATGGGCTATGAGATTACCGCTGGCAGCAGAGCCGACGGTTATGTGGATGTTCTGGTTAGTCAGCGATTTGTGGGTGAGACGATGCAGAGATATCCGGGGGCAAAACTGCTTCCCCGCGAGTGGTCTGAACTGGTTTCCGCTACTGATGATAATGAGATGGGTTTCTATCATGGCCCCAACGAGAATGCTTTGTTCTGGGCAACTCTTGCGGAGACCAATGACATGGTGGACACTCCCACTTCTTACGGTACTTCCTATGAGGGCAGAGACCTGAATTATATCCGAATTACAAATGCTCCGGCAGGAGCTCCCGCAATTCTTTTCACCGCCCTTACACATGCCCGTGAACCTGGCAGCAACTCAGTCGTAATTGACTGGGCACAGTGGCTGACAACAGAGTACGGCAGTGATACAATGGCAACATTTATTCTGGATAATGCCCAGATCTATATTATTCCCATTGTTAATCCCGATGGATATGAGTACAACAATCCAGAAGGCGGTAATCAACGCAAGAACATGAACTTTTCAGCCGGCGGAGATGGTGTAGACATCAATCGCAACTACAGTTACATGTGGGGATACGACGACAGTGGTTCAAGCCCCTATCCAAGTTCTCAGACTTACAGGGGAACAGCACCTCTCAGTGAGCCGGAAACCCTTGCTGAGACCATCTGGATAGACTCAATTGAACCTCTGGGCGGATTTCACTATCACACCTACGGCGGTATGCTTCTTTACCCCTACGGGTACAACAACACACCCACACCGCACCAGAGTACTTTTCAAGGCTGGGCTGCACAGATGACCGCGCAGAACGGTTATGAATACGGTAGAGCCGGTGAGATCCTTTATGATGTTAACGGAGACGCTGTTGACTGGTCATACGGAGAGAGTACGCACGAGCCCATGCTGTTTTTTACTCCCGAGGTTGATGACAACGGTTTCTGGGGTTGTCAGAGCGATACTTCTCTGCTCGTAACAAACAATCTGGAATGCCGATACATGAACAAGCTCCTCTGCATGAACCTTCTCAGTATGGTGGGTATTGAAGAAACAGGCAGTGCGGAGGTAGACGGATCTTCTTTCGGACTTGCGCTGGGATCAAATCCGGTTGGAACGGTACTCAGCTACACTGTTACAAGTTCAGTTCCAGCTTCCGTGTCTGTTCTTGATGTTACAGGCAGAGTTGTTGCAGTTCCATCGGGCGGAAGCTGGGCAATACCTGTCAATCTGCAGAATGGAGTTTATTTTCTCCGTGCCGAAAACGAAAACCATGCGGTTTCTCAGAAATTTACGATTTTAAGATAAGATACAATAAGAAGGGATAAGGAGAGTTCTGTGTTAGACTTCTATCAAAGGCTGAACATCAAGAGAAATGCCGGCCAGGATGACATTGAGATGGCCTATGCTAAAATGGCGCTTAAGCATCATCCTGATGTTGCAGGGGATTCTCCCAAAGTTCAGGAACGGTTTGCAAAAATAAATGAGGCGTATTCAGTACTGAGCAAGCCCGACAAGCGAGAAGAATATAACAGGAAACTGAAAACCCCCGAGATAGCATATCAGGAGGAAGTAATTACTTCGGATGAAGGAAGAGGCGCCACTGAATCCGCTTCCGGTTCCGCGACTCAAGATACAGAAACCAGGAATCAAAAGCCCGAAAAGAAAGAGAAAACTTCCTCAGGGCTTATGAGTGGAAAGAGGTTTGAAAGAATCAAGCACGAATCCAGAAAACTCATAAATAAAGGAGATTTCTGGAGAGCGAATGCCTTGATGCGAAAAGCTGTTATCGCTTATCCCCGCGATATAGAACTAAGGAAACTTCTTGCCAGGGCTGCTGCCGGGCGGGGCAGGCTTCGTGAAGCTGTGGAGGAATTGAAAAAGGCCAGTGAAGTTGAATACTTCAATCCGGAGATCCA
>JAUVJW010000011.1 GCA_030596465.1 Candidatus Fermentibacteraceae bacterium
AGGAGCTTCTGCTTATCTCGTTGCTGATCTCTTTTGCTGTTGAGTTCAGTCAGCTCTATCAGGCGGAATGGATCAACTCTGTTCGGAATACGAGAGCTGGCGGATTGATTCTGGGATTCGGCTTCAAATGGTCCGATCTGCTATGTTACTTCGCGGGTATTCTTGCTGGTTTTGTAATTGATTCCCAGAGGAGAAACCTCCGGAATTACTGACTTGATAAGGAGTGGAAATGGTGCTTTTCATGGTTTTGTGCGCGATAACCCCGGTTCCCGGTGGGGTGATTCACAGCGGTACTGATGTGGTAACTGCTGATGAGATGATTGAGACCCTCAATGGAGTTGACATAGTTTTTGTGGGTGAGAAGCATGATGATATTTTTGCCCATCAGTGGGAGTTGTTTATCTGGGAGTCTCTTGCATCGGAGGAAAGGGTTCTGGCCCTTGAGATGTTTGAGACAGATGTACAGCCTCTCCTTGATACATTCCTTGCGGGAGAGATAACCGAAGAGGAATTTCTTGCTGAATCCCGGCCCTGGGGTAACTATCTCACGGATTACGCGCCGATGGTTAACTTTGCGAAGGAAAACGGTTTTCGCGTAATTGCCGCGAATGTTCAAAGAATGTATGCCGCCATGGTTGCCAGGGGTGGTTTTGCCGCTGTTAAGGAAGAGCCCGATTTTGAGGGTTTGTCTATAGATTCATCGAATGTGCTCTACAAAGAAATGTTTCTTGCCACAATGGATGCAATTGGGGATCAGATGCACGGTATGCCGGTTGCTCCGGAGAATTTGTATCGGGCACAGCTTCTTAAAGACGCTGTTATGGCCAGATCAATTTTTAATGAGAAGGTTGTGTTTATCTGCGGCAGCTTCCACAGTGATTATCATTCAGGTATTCCCGATCAGATTTCTTCAGATTTGTACCTTACAGTGACAGTTCTCGGCGAAGGTGAGGAGTACTTTCCCGACATGGCTGACTTTGTTATTTTCAGGCAGGACCAATAGAGAAAAAAGACCTTGTCCGGGGGTAAAATGTAGTATATTCGCCCTCACTTATTATCTGCTATGGGAGGAAGAATGACACACGCAGAGCTTGTCACGGAGATCCGTGGGGCAGAGGAGCGCGCTCGTCTGCTCAAGGAGCGTCTTTGACCTGGTTACCCTTTTAAAAAAAGAAAAAGAATTTGAACTTGAAATGGCAAAAGAGGGTTTCTGGAACAACAGGAACAAGGCTCTTGAGATCATTGCGCAACTGAAGAAAATTCAGAACTGGACCGATCCTCTGGGAAAGCTTTCAGTGAAGCTGGAAGACCTTGAGGCCGCTGTTGAGCTGCTTGAGCTTGAGGATGATACCGGTATTAGAATAGATGCCTGTTTGCGTCTTGACGAGGTGTTGAAAACTCTGGATCAACTTGAATTTCGACAGATGCTTTCAGGGAAGCATGACGCTTCAGACTGTATTCTTACAGTTCGTTCCGGTGCCGGCGGAGTAGACAGCCATGACTGGACAGAGATGCTCATGAAAATGTACATCTACTGGGCGGAGAAACAGGGTTTTGAGGTAACAGTTCTTGACACATCACCTGGTGATTCGGTTGGTATGAGAGAGGCGGTTCTCTCTTTAAAAGGACCGTATGCTTTTGGATATCTTCACGCCGAGAAGGGCATTCACCGGCTTGTACGGAGAAGTCCCTTTGATCCGAGCAACAGAAGACATACCAGCTTTGCCTCTGTTTTTCCTCTGCCTGATCTGGACGATTCCATTGAGGTTGATATCAACCCTGATGATGTAAGAACCGATGTTTTTCGAGCCAGTGGTGCCGGTGGACAGCACATCAACAAAACTTCCAGTGCGGTTCGATTGACCCATCTGCCAACGGGAACAGCGGTTACCTGTCAGAATGAAAGAAGTCAGCACAGAAACCGTGATCTGCCATGGAAGGTTCTTCGAGCCAGGCTTTATGAGCTGGAGGAAGAGAAGCGCCGGAAGGAACGGGAGAAACTGGAGAACACTAAAAGCGATGTTTCATGGGGACACCAGATACGCTCCTATGTGCTCCACCCGTATCAGATGGTCAAGGATCACAGAACCGGCAGTGAAATTTCAGATGTGGATAGCTTTCTTGGTGGAAATATTCAGGAATTCATAGAAGAATATCTTAGAAAGAGTAACTAAAATGGCAATTGAAGAAAACGAATTCATAAATATCCGGCTGGAAAAACTTGCAGGTATAAGAGAAATGGGCATTGCTCCTTATCCTCCCCACACACCGGAAAGGCTGCCTGTAGAGGTTCTCCGTACTACTGGAGAGACAGAAGATGTGCTGAGTACCAGTGGTAGAATCATGGCAAAAAGGAAGCACGGGAAGACAGTGTTTTGCGACATCACCGACCCTACAGGAAGAATCCAGCTTTTTATTAACAAAAAGAATCTTGATGAAGAATCGTGGGAGCTTCTTGGGAAAATGGATCTGGGCGACATAATATGGGTTAGCGGAGCCCTTTTTGTTACCCGTACCGGTGAGCTGTCTGTAAGAGTGGGTACACTTCTGCTTCTTGCGAAAGCTGCTCGTCCTATGCCTGTTGTAAAGACCGATGCTGATGGAGAGGTGCATGACTCTGTGAGCGATCCTGACTTCATTTACAGACACAGATGCATTGATCTGATGCTGAACGAGACTTCTAAAAGCAGATTCATCGCGAGAAGCAGGATAATTTCCGCAATAAGAAACTATCTTGATTCAGATGATTTTCTTGAAGTGGAAACACCTGTGCTGCAACAGATATACGGTGGCGCGGCAGCCGACCCGTTTGTGAGTCATTACAACTCCATGGATGAAGACTGTTACCTCAGAATTGCCACAGAGCTTTATCTGAAAAGATTGGTTGCCGGTGGAATTCACAGGGTGTACGAGATCGGTAAAGACTTTCGTAACGAGGGCGTTGACAGAACTCACAGCCCTGAATTCACGCAGCTTGAGCTGTATGAGGCCTGGACTGATTACAACGGAATGATGACACGATTTGAAGACATTGTTCAGGCAGCTGCCGGAGCTGCCGGGGTGGGGCCTGTTGTTCAGTTTGCGGGACACGAAATAGACCTTACCCCTCCGTTCAAACGGGTTCCTTTTGTTCCCGCTCTTCACGAGAAAAGCGGAAAGAATCTGTTTGACTGGGACGCTGCGCGACTGTCCGCTCTGGCCGCTGAACTTGGGCTTGGAGATGACATCAAGGACAGGCCCGCACTGCTGGATAAGCTCTTTGATCACTATGTAACCCCGGGTCTTATTCAACCCAGTTTTGTGGTTGATTACCCCGTTGAACTTTCTCCTCTGGCAAAGCAGAAAGACGACGACCCTAGGATTACAGAGAGGTTCGAAGCATTTATTGCCGGTCTCGAACTTGCAAACGCATTCAGCGAGCAGAATGATCCGATTTATCAGCGGGAGATTCTTGAGAAACAGGCGACAGGGAGTGAGTACCGTTCCGGTGTCGCGGACGAGGAATTTCTTTATGCGCTTGAGGTGGGTATGCCACCATCCGGTGGGCTTGGCATAGGAGTAGACAGACTGGTGATGGTTCTTACTGATGCCATGTCCATTCGCGATACAATTCTGTTTCCCTATCTTCGAAGGGAGCAATGAAGCAGAAACTGCTATGGGCTCTTGCCCGAAGACATGTGTGGAGTAATGCAAACTCCACTGTGGTAAGAATGGTCAGTGTACTTTCCATATCAGGGATAGCCATTGGTGTTGCCTCTCTGGTGATTCTTCAGGCTTTTATGGGAGGTTTCACCGAGACTATCGCCGCGGGTCTTACAGCTATGAATCCACCACTGCACATCTATGCGCCAGGCGGAGGATACATGGATGATTTCGACCTTGGGGCAGTTCAGTCGATTGCCGATGATATTCCCGGTATTACCCGTGTTGAGGGGATGCTGGAGAAACCTGCGGTTGTAAGTGGTGCTCCCGGCACAGTATCAGGCGCAATGGTCAGAGGAAGCAACTCGGAGAAATTGATCATTGGCATGTATCTTGCCCGGGAACTTGGCATAAACGCCGGGGATGAGATAAGAATTGCTTCTACTGCCGGGGTGGAGATCTCAGGAATGGGCCGCGTACTTGTTGATACAATAGCGACTCTCGTTGTGGATAGCGTGGGAGATTTCGGTATAGAGGAATACAACAGTTCTCTTGTTATTCTTCCACTGAATACCGCAAGGGATATTTTCAGGGCCCGGGGAGAATTGACAAGCCTCGGGGCCTATGTTGCAAGTGGAACTGATCCTGTTATGGCTTCTGAAATGCTGAATTCTGCTCTTTACGAAGACTATGTGGGTGGAGGCTGGCCTGTTTACATGAGCTGTATTCCCTTTCTTGCCTTTCACGGGAATCTCTTTAAGGCTCTGGGTCTGGAAAGAATTGCCATGACAATAGTGCTTGCTCTGATTACTGTTGTTGCTCTTCTGAACCTTTCAAGTGCTCTTACTATGATCGCAATGGAACACCGGCGGGATATTGGAGTAATGAGAGCCATGGGGCTTTCTCCCTCAGGGGTGTTTCGCATTTCAATCCTCAGAGGTTTTTTGCTGGGAGGCAGCGGAGCAGTAACTGGTCTTGTTTTTTCCTGGATTTCGATTTTTGCAGTTAACAGATACTTTCCCATAAGACTGGATGGAACAGTGTACTGGATTGATGTACTTCCCGGAGTGTTTCCTCTGATAACAGCACTTATTGTTACTCTGTCTACTATTCTTGTGTGTCTCGCTGTTTCTGTTTTTCCAGCTTTTTCCGCTCTATCCCGTTCACCATCGGAAGCGTTGAGATATGAATAAGGAAATTGTTCTTGCAGCAGGTAATATCCACTGTTCCTATGGCAGTGCCGACGCTATTATTCAGGTTCTGAAGGGTGCGAACATAACCATTAAATCCGGTGAGGTTGTTGCCGTAATGGGACCCAGCGGTTCCGGCAAAAGTACTCTTCTCCATGCTCTTGGGCTTCTTGAAAGACCCGAGAAGGGAAAAGTGCTTATCTGCGGTGAGGATGGCTGGGCTTTGAGCAGTCGAAAAAGAGCGGAACTCAGGAATAGGAAGATTGGTTTTGTTTTTCAGTTTCATCACCTTCTTGAGGAATTTACACTGAGGGAAAATGTGATGATGCCGTGCCTGATTGCCGGAGCAGGCAGCGTAGAGGCTTCCGGTGAGGCGGACAGACTACTGGAAAGAGTGGGAATAATCCACAGAGCGTCACATTTTCCGTCCAGAGTATCGGGCGGGGAGAGGCAGAGGGCCGCAATTGCCAGGGCAATAGTAATGAAACCTGACATAGTTCTGGCCGATGAACCGACTGGAAATCTTGATACCGATACAAGCGCGGAAGTGGAAAAGCTGATAATGGAACTGGCTGAGGAGGGAGAAAGATCGTTTCTTCTGGCTACTCACAGTCATGATCTGGCGTCAGCGGTCCATAGAAGGCTTTTTCTGGACTCAGGTATTCTAAGTGAGAGTTAATAAATATCCTATTCGAGGGGTAGATGAATTATATTCTTCCTACCGATTCAGTCTTTATATGAAAGCGAAAGAAAAAGGGGGCATCCTTGCCTGAACAGCATACTGACCGAGCCAGAAAAGCTCTTATTGAAGCAAGGGCGGAAGCTGCCCGTTCCGGCAGACGAGAAATAGGCAGCGAATTCATTCTATATGCTATTCTCAATATTGACGGTTCCGGAGCCGCTGCTCTGTTGAGAAGTCTTAGTGCAAAGACCGGGGAGATGCGTTCACAGCTCAGAGCTAATCTGCGGCTTGGCCCTGCTTCCTCCGTTACCGACAGAACAAATCTTACATGGAGCCATCGTTCCAGATCCATACTTGCAGACGCAAAGATCCAGGCGGCAAAGCTGAATGCTGTTTCAATTTCAACCGAGCACCTTCTTCTTGCCCTGTCCCGGATTGACAGCGGAGCATCCGCACTGCTCTGGCAGTATGGGGTTAGTTATGATAAGCTTTTTGACACCATAAAGGCATCCGGAGACAGGCGATCTTCAGAAAAGGAAAAAGCGACTTCCGCTCTTGATTACTTCTGTCGCGACCTTACTCTTCTGGGATCAGAAAACGGGCTTGATCCTGTGATTGGCAGATCCGCGGAAATAGACAGGGTTGTTCAGGTTTTGTGCCGAAGAAAAAAGTCAAACCCTGTACTGATCGGAGAACCCGGGGTTGGAAAAACAGCCATAGTCGAGGGGCTTGCTCTCAGGATACTTTCCGGCAGGGTTCCGTTGCCCATTTACGGAAAAAGAATAATGGCTCTGGATATGGCGTCGATTCTTGCGGGCACAAAGTTCCGGGGACAATTTGAAGAAAGATTGAAAGCTCTTCTTCGAGAAATACGAGAAGACGGGAATGTAATTCTCTTCATTGACGAGATCCACTCCATTGTTGGTGCTGGTGGGGCGGAAGGCGCGATTGACGCTGCCAATCTGCTGAAACCGGCTCTTGCCCGGGGAGAATTTCAATGCATTGGCGCAACCACACTGGATGAATACAGAAGAAGAATAGAAAAAGATGGGGCTTTAGAGCGAAGATTCCAGCCTATTCCTGTTGATCCCCCCTCTGTTGAACTCACTCTGGAGATACTTGAGGGGTTGAAAGACAGGTATCAGCGGCATCACAACGCGATTTTTCCCACGGAGAGCCTGAAAAGCTGTGCAATTCTGGCTCACAGGTACATCAGTGGAAGACACCTGCCTGATAAGGCAATTGATGTAATGGATGAATCCGGAGCCAGGGCTCACGCCAGAGCATCAAGTCCGCCGGAATCGCTGATTGAGCTTCATGACAGACTTCTGAATTTGAGGCGTGAGGTTGATACTGCCGGAGATAAGCGAAACCTCGGAGAAGTTTCCAGACTTTCTGATGAAGTACTGCGGTTGGAGAAAGCACTCGAAGATTCCCGCAACCACTGGATTGACAGTCTGCCGCCTGTGAAAATTTCGCAGGATGATGTGGCAGCGGTTGTCGCGGAGATGACGGGAATTCCAATAAGCAGGGTTGGAGAAAGCGAGACATCCAGGCTTTCCGATCTTGAGGATCGTAAGGGCGGAAGTATAATTGGTCAGGCGCCCGCTGTTAAGCACATTGCAAATGCCATCAGACGCAGTCGCGTCGGACTTCGAAGCAACAGAAGACCAACAGGATGCTTTCTTTTCCTGGGGCCATCCGGTGTTGGAAAGACTGAGACGGCGAGAGTTCTGGCAGAGCAGGTATTCGGAGACAAGAATGCCTTAATCCGCATTGACATGTCAGAGTACAGAGAAGGTTTTTCCGGCTCAAGGCTGGTTGGTGCTCCCCCGGGATATGTGGGTTACGATGACGGAGGACAGTTAACAGAAAAGGTTCGCAGAAGACCATACTCTGTTGTACTGCTTGATGAGATAGAGAAGGCTCATTCAGATGTTTATAACATGCTCCTTCAGATTATGGATTACGGAACACTGACTGACGGTTACGGAAGAAGGATTGACTTCAGTAACACTATCATTATCATGACCGGCAATCTTTCACAACGCACTGTCGGCGGTTCGGGAACTGTTGGATTTCTTAGAGAGAATTCGGAATCCGAAGCAAATTCCATACTCAATGCGGCTAGATCACTGTTTCCCCCTGAATTCATGAACAGGCTGGATAGTGTGATAATATATAATTCCTTAAGCAAAGATAATATCAGAACAATTGTAGAAATACAGCTTACAGAGATTCTCGACAGGTTGCGGGAACTGGATATAGAACTTGTGATCGAAAAAGAGGCTCTTGACCTTCTCACAGAAAGTGGATTCAGCCGCGAGGCAGGTGCCAGACATCTGAGAAGAACTATACAGAGACTTCTTGAAGATCCTCTTACCGATTTACTTGTTTCCGGGGAACTCTCTAGAGGCAGTAAAGTCAGCGCCAGGCGAAACGGTGATGTTCTTTCATTTACTTCCGTGAAAGAGGAGAAAATCAACTGTCCCGCTGTGGAGGTGAATGTATGAAATCAGCTGTTTTGCTTTTCTCTGTACTGGCCGGAGTGGCATTTTCCATTCCGGTATCCAGTGTGTCAGTAGAAGGTAACACTTATGTCTCAGACTCATTGATAATCCGTACGCTTGGTCTTTCCACCGGCGATATCTTTCTTCCATCCACACTTCCCCAGGGAGTAAGGGATTTGTTCAGCCTGGGATACTTTACTGACATTGAGGTTCTTGCGGATTCAACCGGTGACAGTTTTGATTTTACCATCAGGGTAAGCGAGAATCCCATTCTGTCTGGTCTTGAAATTGAGAATTCGGGATGCCTGAAAGAGGGTGATCTGGTTGACACGCTGGCTATATTTCCCGGTCAGACAGTTTCCATTAACGACATTGATCGGTCAATTGATCTGATTTTAAGTATGTATGCCGATGATAACAGACATCTTGCTACCGTAGATTATCGCTGGAACGAGCCGGATGCTGAAGGTCGCAGGGTACTTGTGTTTCTCTGCGATGAGGGACCTGATGTCAGAGTGGGCGAAATAGCTTTTTCCGGGAACTCTGCCTTTTCTGATGAAGACCTTCGCGGTGAGATGAAGACAAAGCAGGACAGCTTCTGGAGAACCGGCAAACTGAAGCCACTGCAATTTGAAGAGGATCTTGATCGTATTTCAGAGTATTACCACAATCACGGTTACCCTGATGCCATGGTTACAGGTACTGATCGGTATATTCTTCCTGATAATGATGATCATTTCCATATTGATATTTCCGTATTCGAAGGCTCCTATATGGTTTTCGGAGATGTTTCCGTCAGCGGCAACCTGGAACTGTCCGATTCTTTGCTGTTATCATTCAGCGAGATGAAGCATGGCGAGGCATATTCCGTGGAAGATATTGATAAAACCCTTGATACCTTCTATTCCGCCTATCAGGATCGCGGGTACTTCTATGCAGGGGTATCGCCTTTGATTGAGCCGTCTCTGGAAGCTGACTCAATTGTGAACATCCATTTTGCCGTTCAAGAGGGGGAAAGGGCCCACATTCGTGAAGTTGAGATTATTGGTAACACCCGTACTTACGACAATGTTATTCGCCGACAGCTTACTGTAGTTCCCGGGGATCTTTTCAGAAGATCCGCTCTGATGCGTTCACTTCGTAATGTATACTATCTCAACTACTTCACCGATGTTATTCCCGATTTTCGTGCTATAGAGGGGTCTCCCGATGTGGATATGATTCTTCAGGTTGATGAGAAAACAACTGGAAAATTCGGTATAGGTGCCAACTACGGTGCTGTGGATGGATTCAGTGGTTATCTGGAGGTGGCTGAAACAAACTTTTTTGGACGGGGGCAGAATCTCGGAGCGACTTATGAGTTCTCAAAAACCGTACAGAATATCAAACTCAGCTTTACAGAACCCTGGTTCCGCGATACACCTTTGACGCTTGGCGGTGAGGTGTATCACACTACCAGTAATTACAGTGAATATGACAGAAAGCGTACTGGTGGTTCGATTATAGTGGGTCGTCCTCTGCCCTGGGTTGATTTTACTTCAGCCAGTATCAGATACACTCTTGAAAAGGTTGATGTGTTTGATATAACAGACGACCCTGATAACTATTACTACAGCCTTAACGATACAGACTGGCCCAGGTGGGACAGTTCCATAAGACTGTCTTTTACCCGTGACAGTCAGGACAGAAGAGTTTTCCCGGGAGAGGGATCAAAGAATACCGTGAGCCTCGATCTTACAGGGGGCTTTCTTGGTGGAGATATAGGATTTCAGAAATACCTCTTTGATTCCACATGGCATGTTCCTGTATGGTGGAAATTCTTCCTTACTCTCAGGGGTAGAATGGGAACAATTTCCGGTTTTGGTGGAGAGACCCCACCTGCATACGAATTGTTCCAGCTTGGCGGAACCGGATTCTATGGAGTGAGAGGCTATGGCAGCAGAGAGATAAACGCCGTTGAAGGCTACGAAACTGTTGGCGGTAAAAGCATGCTCATCCTCAGCGCGGAGTACAGGTTCAGAATTATTGATCAGCTTCAACTTGCGATATTTACAGATGCCGGAAATACCTGGGAGAGCTGGTCTGATATGGATCTGTCATCTTTGAATCGCGGCGCGGGTATGGGTATCAGGGTTGAAATTCCCATGCTTGGTGTTATGGGACTGGATTATGCGTATGGTTTTGATGGACCGAAGCCCGGCTGGGAACCACATTTCCAGATGGGAGCGTCTTTCTGATTGGAGTAAGTATGAAATCGCTGATTTTTCTGGTTTTCCCGGCATTATTGCTGGGCCAGACTGTTGCTGTATTTGATTCTGACCAGGTGTTTGAATCCCTGGGTGAGGTTACCGATGCCCGTGAGCTTCTTGAGACCGAGATGGACGAATGGGAGCTTCATGTGGATTCTCTTCAGGCGGAGATAGATATTCTTGAGGAGGATCTTTCCAGAACCCTTATGATGAGTCCTGAGAGAAGACAGGAGAAGGAAGCCCTTCTTGATGAAAAGAAATCGCAGATCGAATCCTATCTCTCAAATGTATTCGGTCCGGGTGGTCTCATGGAAAGACGCAACGAGGAGCTGGTCAGTCCTATTATTGCCGCAATCAACGAGGCCGTAATGGATATTGCCAGTGAAGAGGACATACAGCTTGTTCTGGATGCTTCCGCGGGTCAGGTTGTTTACGCAGAGGCTTCTGTGGACATAACCGATCAGGTTATAGACAGGGTTATGAGTGGCAATGACTGATTCGTTTACATTGAAAGAGATCTCTGATTACCTTGATGGAAAGATTCTGTCTGGAAATCCGGATTCCGTTATAACCGGAGTATCAGCTATCCAGGACGCCGGACCGGCTGATATCTGTTATTACGGTAACACAAAGTACGCCGGGTATCTGGGTACTACAAATGCTAAGGCTGTTATTGTTGCAAGTTCGGTTGAAACCTCGGCGGACTGTGTTCTACTCGTTGAGGACGCTTACGATGGTTTCAGGAAGGTGCTTCATCTCTTCAAGCCGGATCATTCCTCCGGCTTCAGTAAACTGCATTCTTCAGCGGTGATCCATCCTGATTCTCACACAGGTAGGAATATCCGGATCGGGCCACACGCTGTTATAGATACAGATTGTGTTGTGGGAGACAACTGCAGTATAGGTTCCGGGTCGGTACTGGGTCCTGATGTTGTTATGGGAAATGATTGCCTGATTTACCCTAATGTTACCCTTCTGGCGGGAACTGTTATTGGAAACAATGTTATCATTCATTCCGGTACAGTTGTTGGAAGCGACGGCTTTGGTTTTGTGTTCGATGCGGAGGGTCAGCATAAAAAAATTCCGCAGAACGGAAATGTGATTATTGGTAATAATGTTGAAATCGGGGCTAACTGTACTATAGACAGAGCAGTCACAGGCAGCACAAAAATAGGAGACCACACAAAGCTGGACAATCTCATTCAGGTGGCTCATAATGTATGTATTGGTAAAGGGTGTTTTATTGCCGCTCAGAGTGGAATCGCCGGAAGTACAGTGGTGGGTAATGGTGTTGTATTCGGTGGTCAGGTGGGCGTCAGCGGACATCTTGTAATTAATGATGGTGCTGTTATTGCGGCCAAATCCGGTGTTACCAAAGATGTGGATTCGGGTGTAACAGTTTCGGGTAATCCGGCAAGGCCCCACATGGAAACTCTAAGGCTTGGCGCCGCGGTATCAAGACTTCCGAAGATCATCGAGCTGGTAAAAGAATTCAACACCGGCAAAACAGGAGAAACTGGGGACTGATGAATCGTTTTCAAACAACTATTAAGGAGCAGGTTTCTTACACAGGTTGCGGCTTGCACCTGGGTAAAGAGTCGACCATTACATTTAAACCTGCACCCGCGGACACCGGTTATGTTTTTGTAAGAACCGATATTGAACACCGTCCTACCATTAAAGTATATCCAGGAAATGTAAGAATGGTAGAGGAACAGGCCAGACGAACCACTCTTGGCGAGAACTATTATGAGGTTCATACTGTTGAACATGTTCTAAGCGCGCTTTACGGTCTGGAGATAGAAAACGCTATCATTGAAATCAGCTCTGATGAACCTCCCGAACCGGCGGACGGATCAGTTCGTTCTTATGTAGAAGTGTTAATGGAAGCCGGTGTGGAAACCCTTCACGGGCATCCCAGCAAGGTTTTTGTAATTACCGATCCCGTAAGTCTGGAGTACCACGGGGCAAGTCTCACTGTTGTTCCTTACGAAGGTCTTAAAATCAGTTTCACACTTGATTATGATCATCCCCATATTGGAACTCAGTACATCAGTCTTGAGATTACAAGGGATAGTTTCATTAACGAAATCGCTCCGGCCAGAACTTTCTGTCTCTACGAGGATGTAAAAATTCTTCAGGAAAAAGGATTGATCAAGGGTGGAACTCTTGAGAACGCTGTTGTAATTGGTGATGACGGAGTAATGAATGACAGCCCTCTTCGTTTTCCTGATGAACTGGTGAGACACAAGGTTCTTGACCTTATCGGTGATATGGCTCTTCTTGGAATAAGGCTTCAGGGACATGTTATCGCCGCCAAAAGCGGTCATGCCTCCAATGTACAGTTTGTAAAGAAAATCATGAAAGTTTATGCCGGAAAAATTAAAACTTCAAAGGCTGATCTTTCTGAAAGAAAGTGGGATATTGCCGATGTGATGGATCTTCTTCCGCACCGCTATCCTTTCCTGCTGGTGGACAGAGTGCTGGAAATAAAACCGGAAAAAAGCATTGTCGCCATAAAGAATGTTACCATTAATGAGCCGTTTTTTCAGGGACACTTTCCGGGCAGTCCCATTATGCCGGGAGTCCTGGTGATAGAGGCTATGGCTCAGGCCGGAGGGCTGATGCTTTTCGATTCCGTTAAAGAACCAGGCAGATGGCTTGTTCTTTTCGGAGGCATTGACAAGGTGAGATTCAGAAAGCCTGTTTTGCCGGGAGATCAGATCCGCTTTGAACTTGAGCTGATCAGCAAGCGCGGACGGATGTGGAAGATGCGGGGAGTGGCAAAAGTTGACGATAGAGTGGCAGTGGAGGCTGAACTTACAGCAATGCTGGTGGAAAAAAAATGATACACCCTGCAGCAATTGTTCAGTGTGAAGTACCCGAATCGGCGGAAATTGGACCCTTTGCTGTTGTTGGCCCGGATGTCGTTTTGGGTCAGAAGGTTGTTATTGATGCTCACGCTCTGGTAACAGGAATTACTATCCTGGCGGATGATGTAAAAATCGGACCCGGTGCTGTTATTGGTACACCGCCCCAGGATCTCAAATTCGCGGGTGAAAGAACATCTCTGGAAATAGGCGCGAGAACAGTGATCCGGGAAATGGCAAACATTAACTGCGGAACCAGTGCCACCGGAAAAACGGTAATTGGCGCAGATTGTTTCCTGATGGCTTTCAGTCATGTTGCCCACGACTGTATTATCGGCGATGGAGTTATCCTGGCCAACTCTGTTAATCTTGCCGGTCATGTGGAGATTGGCACAAAAGCAATTATTGGCGGAGTTGTACCGGTTCATCAGTTCACCAGAATTGGGGAATATTCAATGATTGGCGGAGGCTTCAGGGTTTCCAGAGATGTAACTCCTTTCACGCTGGCCGGAGGTGAGCCCCTGAGAATGATTGGTGTTAACAAACTGGGGCTAAGACGCAACGGGTTTTCCAATGAAGAAATTTCTTTTGCCATAGACTCTTTTCGTTATTTTTTCAAGAACTCCGAAACAATGGCCAGTAAGGTTGCAGCGGTTCTGGCAAGTGAGACTGATGATTCACTCAAAAGAAGAATGGCTGAATTTATTTCCGCCTCCTCGAGAGGGGTTACCATCTGAGCCAGATCGCTTTTATTCTGCTTTTCCTTTTCCGACAGCCGGGAACTGCGGATTCTACTGTAATTGAATACAGGAATCCTCAGGGGGCTTTGCTTAGAAGTCTTGTTTTGCCTGGATGGGGACAATTTTACAATGATGAACCTGTAAAAGGATTGTTTTACGGTACGGTGGAGCTGGGATTGCTTGGGCTGATTTTCTACGAAGATAGCAAAGCAGGGCATGCCAGAGATATGTACATTGAGACAGGACTGGCTTCCTGGCAGAACAGCTACGAAACGCACAGCAGTCTCAGGCGGGATTTTATCTGGTATACCGCCGGAGCCTGGGTGGTGGGATTGCTTGATGCCTATGTCGACGCTTATCTTTTCAGTTTTGAGGCGGAAAACACCGGATTTGACGATGATGTGGGTTTCAGTCTCGGAGCGGTACTCAACTTCTGATTAAGGGAATGAAATGATCTTTCACCTTGTATACTTTTTGACAGTGGGATTGGCTGCTTCAGAACCGGAGCTTCTGGAAAAGGCCGTTCAGGGTGATAAAGAGGCGTTTGGAGAGATAGTCAGAATGTATGAGAAAAGGGTTTTCAGGGTGGCAAGGCGAATGTGCAACTGTGATGATGATGCCTGGGATATTACCCAGGAAGCGTTCATTAAAGCCATGAAGGCTATGCACAATTTTAATACAGAGTATCGTTTTTTTACATGGATGTACAGAATTGTTTCCAACACCGCAATCAATCTTTCCCGTTCCCGAAGCAGACGGGCTGAGGTTGAGTTTGATGAGGGGTATGGTGGAGGAGGTCAGACTGCCACTGCGGATACTGCTATTCAGGAAACCAGAAGAGACCTTCTTGTTACGGCGGTACAAAAGGCTGTTGAACAGCTTACTCCGGCACTGCGTTCAACTTTTGTTCTGAGGGTGGATCAGGAACTCAGTTATGAAGAGATCGCTGAAACTCTTGATATTGCCACAGGTACCGTGATGTCCAGGCTGAACAGGGCACGAAGTTTTGTAAAGACTTTCGTTGTAAGTGAACTTGGAGGTGAGCTATGACCTGTCCTGACAAGAGTACCCTGATGATGTGGGTCGATGGCGAACTCCCGGAATCCGAGGCGAAGAGCATCTCTGAACACACAAGGTATTGCAGTAATTGCAGGGGTTTTGTTTCTGCTCAAAAGCAGATGGAGTCTGTCTGGCGTGATGCCTGGGTTGATCCGGCGGATGCACATTTTGAAACCATGCGTAGAAAACTCAAACCGGTTGTTCCATGGTGGCGGACCCAGCGAACATGGTATATCGCCGCTGCTGTTTGTGCCGTATACATTGGCGTGAAGATATTCTATGTGGATGGCGCCGGAAAATCTCTCTCTGAGATCGCGGCAGAGGAGACATCCCCCACTGTTCGAGTTACAACAGAAGAAATTCCTGAGACTCCCGTGGAAGAAATAATTGAAGGTGGATGTGATGGTCTGGAAGAAGAAATCGGAATTCCGCAGCAGGAGTTTGCTTCCGGACAATCCGGTATTTCTGAGATTCAGGAAGAACTGTCAGTTCACTCGCGGTTGTCGGCGACCGATTCTGAACGGGCAGATGAAGAAGAGGATGTTCTTCTGGAAGGTGATTTTACAGTTGCCAGTCCCGAAAACTCATTATACTTTGGCGTTACAGCCACAGGATATCTACAGGATACCTGCGAGGTTTCTGACCTGCCAGTTGCTACCGGGGAGTGCGAAGAGACGGATGAACTTTGCTGGGATTTGGGTTCTGTTTCCTCAACGGAACCTGGCGGTCTCGATACAGGTGCGGGAACCCTGTCCGGAGGGGTCGGTGGTGCCATATCCGGTTCGGCCGGGTTGTCCTGTGATGACTTAACCGACAGTGTTCAGAGAGTTTGTCCATCTCAGATGGAAGCAACAGCCGAAGCATCGGTATATGAGGGATACCGTATCTCAATCACGCTGGAATCAAAGGAAATAATTCAGATTCAGAGATATCAGTGGAATTCTCTTTTCCTGCTGATAGACTCTTTACGGCCTGAGAATCGTTACTCCATTGGGGAGCCGCTTGTTCTCAGAATCAGCAATGAGGGAATTGTTTCCGGGCCTGATGTGCTCACCGGTACCGTAATAGACCTTCCTGAAACAGGTTACGGTGACTGCGCAGTTACTGTTTTATTTGACTGATTTGTTGACCCCTTTTCATTTCAGTCTGAGATTGATAAATTTACTGAAACAGGTTGTTTTCTTTGAAGGGAGATCCTCCATGGCTGGCAGAATTTTCGTTGCTGTGTTGTTTTCGATGACATTATCTTCCATGGCAGATGAAGCCAATTTGTCAAGGATTGCTGTTATTCCAATTTTTAGCAATGCCATTGAAGACTATGACACACAGGAACTCAAGACAGTGGCAGAAGGAGTATTTCTTCAGAGCGGGCGTTTTGAAGTTGTTGATGTATCCTCGCATACTGATTATCAGGGAGCACCGGATGATCAGAATCTTCGTCTTCAGGCAATAGCCGCAGATTTCAGTATTGATATGTTCATGCTGCTGGATGTATCCTCACCCCATACCGATGTAAGTCACGGTTCCACAGACAGCATCTTTGTTACAAGAAATACTTCAATTGATGTAACCGGTCGGTTTTACACTTCCGAAGGAAGTCTTCTTGGATCAGTGAGGGAGAAGAAATACTCCGGTAGTCTTCTCAGTTCAACATCGGTTGATATTGAAGATCTGGCCAGGCAGGGTATCATACTCGTGGTTCAGAGGAGCCTCAATGAAATTTTTCCGTATGAATTTACATTTACCGTTTCAGAAGGATCGCTGTTTACCATTCCCATAGGCGCGGACGGCGGAATAGAAAAAGGGATGGTATTTTCGGTTGTTGCGTTGTCACAAGGTGTTCCACGATCTGCTGAAGAGTATCGGCAGTTGAGCAGTCATGGTATTCTTCAGATTATGAATTCCACTGATAATTCCAGCAGAGGTCGGTTGATTGCCGGCAGGATGGTGGAAGGCGCCAGAGTCGCCGCAGTAGAGAACTCTACTCCGGGAATACTTGCTCTCTCTTATGCAGGGCTTCCCACAGAAGTCGTTCCAGGTGATAACCTCACAGGCGACGAGGCCGAGACCTCCAGACTGCTTAACCAGGTAGCGTTTACCGGAGGAACATGCAAGTGGGGATTATCCCTTGCAGGCACTCTTTTTTCAGGAGTAATGTCCAGAATGTCATCTATAGGCATAAGGGGCGAGATTGGAACAAGACTTCCTCTTGTATCACCAGCTCTTGCCCTGCGGGCGGGTGTTGGGTTTGAAGCTTGTTATCTGACCCAGAACACAAGATCAGACTCTATTTCAGCGTCGGCCAATACTGCAACTATTGCAGGAACTGCAAGTGTAAATCTGGAATGGATGTTCAGCAGCAGATTTGGTGTACACACCGGTGGCGTGGGCAGATTCGGATCATCGGCGGACAACTGGAATGTTACCGACTGGAGAGGTTACAATAGAGATGCTCATCCCGGAGAGCTATACTATGCCGAGATTAAACAACCTCCCATAAGCTTCTCTGCCGGACTCACATACATGATTTACTAACCCGAATCCATCACAATTTTCTTGCTGCAATACCGTATCTCGCTGCACAGCCTTCGTTATACTCCTGTCGCCATCCTCAACATACTGCAAGAGTATGCCTGCGGGGTCGCCAGTCGTATGCCTTGGC
>JAUVJW010000047.1 GCA_030596465.1 Candidatus Fermentibacteraceae bacterium
AATCTGAAAAGCACCAAGGGCGTAAAAGGGCACATTGATCGACTGGTCGATAAAGGGTATTTGAACAGGAAAGATGGTTCAGCCCGAGCTCTTTCTCTGCCCTCACAGAGATCAAGTTATGGCAGGCGTATTGCCGATAACCAGGTACCAATTATCGGCCGGGTGGCAGCAGGTCTTCCCATACTGGCAGAAGAAAATGAGGAAGGTCGCATGCCTGTGCCCGACAGGTTTCACGGCATTGAAGGAATGTTCTGGCTTGAAGTCCACGGAGACAGCATGATTGACGAAGGTATTTTCGATGGTGATTTTGTTCTTGTCAGACCTGTTCCTTTTGTGGAAGAAGGTACTGTAGCTGTTGTTCTGATTGATAACGAAGCTACAGTAAAGCGTTTCTACCACCGAGGTGATACCGTCAGGTTAGCCCCTGCCAACGATCTCTACAAAGTAATGGAGTTTCATGGATCTGCCTGTGCCAGCATCAGGGTAGCGGGAAAAGTCGCCGCTGTATTCAGGTTTACCGGCTGACCAGTTTCTCAATCAGGGGAACAATCTCTTCCACAAAGTCAACAGTGGTTGCCCCCCTGTGTTCTCCCACAGAACCATATCCATAAGCGCAGGCAATCGCAGGAATCGCATTTTCCTGGCCCGCCTGTATATCGTGATACCTGTCCCCAATCATTACTGTAAAATCGTAGTCTCTGCTCAGTTCAGCCAACCTCGCGGTTTTGGAGGCCTCGTCAGTTCTACCGGTCAAACTGATGAAAAAATCGTTTATTCCAAGAGTTTCTGTTACAAGAACAATGTATTCCCTGTGAGCATTCGACAAAACCGCAAGATCAAATCCCATTGTCAGTAGCTCCTTGAGCATCTGTTCCACTCCGGGATAGAGTTTCCCTCTTGCGGGAAGTGTTATGGCCTGATGAAACTGTAACCGTTCAGCAAATTCCTTGCATAAAGCCGGTTCATCCGTTCCTGCAAGAACTTTGCAGAACATCTCCAGGGGCTCCCCGTACAACGAGTTAATCAGACTGTAGGGTGGTTCTTCTTCTCCTGTAATGTCTGCAACGGCCCGGGCAATGGCCGGTGCCAGAGCAAACTCGGTGTGATGCAGAGTACCATCCAGATCAAATACTGCCAGCTTTTTCATTCTTCCTCCATAAGAGTTGAGGGAGGAATATATTACTCATTATGAAAAAGACTTCACTTTTTGCCTCCGACTTTGACGGAACCCTGCTCCGCAATGACGGTACATTCAGTAACAGGGACCTTGTTGCTCTTGAAAATCTCAGAGAACAGAGCTGTGCGGTTGTGCTTGCCACGGGAAGAAGCCCCGTTTCTCTGCGACGATGCCTGGGAAACAGAGCACTCCCGGTGGACTGGTATGTACTCTCCTCCGGTGCAGGGATTCTCAACTCGGAAGGTGAGGTCACTCTGTCTCGAACTCTCTCAACCAGAGATACTGTTGCAATTCACAACGCCTTTGCTGAACTGGGAATTACCGACACCTCTATACAGGGAGCCTTCCCGGATGCTCACATCCTTCACTGGATGGACGGTAAACACTGTTCTGATTTTAAAACAAGACTTGCATACTATCGAGCCTCTTCAAAAAAAATAGACAGTCCGGAAATTTCTTCAACAGAGGTAATCGGATTTGTCCATCCCGACAAAGCGGATATTGCTATTTTAAAACTGCAGGAAACTATCGGAAGAAAATACTCTATCGTCCGAGCCACCAGCCCTATAGATCACAATACAGTCTGGATTGAAGTTTTCGCTCAGGGTGTAAACAAGGCTTCTGCCTGCAATACTATCCTCAAAGAACTTGGAATCCCGTTAGAACTCACTGCTGCTGTGGGCAATGACTGGAATGATATACAGATGCTGCGCTGGGCAAATCGTTCATTTATATCAGCCAATGCCCCTGATGTATTGCTGAAAGAGTTCGAGAATGTGCCGTCCAACCAGTTCAACGCCGTTGCAACCGCTGCGAAAATCTGGACAGAGTCATTATGAGAGTATTCGCTCTTTCTGACCTCCACCTTGGATTTGCTGTAAACAAACCCATGGATATCTTCGGAAACATCTGGAAAGATCATCCCCGGAAGATAGAAGAAAACTGGAAAAAGACGGTGAGTGACTCTGATATTGTTCTTATTCCCGGAGACATCTCCTGGGGAATGAACTTTGAACAGGCAAAACCCGATCTCGAATTTCTTGATTCACTTCCCGGAAAGAAATACATCAGCCGAGGCAATCACGACTACTGGTGGAGTTCTCTCCGCAGAGTAAGCAAGTTCGTTGGCCCGTCTATCACTGTATTGCAGCGAAATGCAGTAGATTGCGGTGCTTTTGTTCTAGCGGCGAGCAAGGGCTGGAACACCCCTCTCTGGGAAGGCTTCAAACCCTCTGAAGACGAAAAACTTTACGAGAGAGAACTTGGAAGAATGCAAATAGCACTGGAAAAGGCAATGATCTTGCGAAAACCGGGACAGAAACTGGTTTACATGATGCACTTCCCTCCAGTCGTTGATGGAGAACCCAGCACATTTGCAGAGTTTCTTTCTGACTCTGGTGTTGCATTGTGCCTTTATGGCCACCTTCACGGAAACTGGTCCAATATGGTAAACATGGAATACAGAGGGGTTCACTACCGAATTGCCTCCGCTGATTACTTGAACTTCAAGCCCGTGGAAATAACTTTGGAGGTAACAAGCTAATGCTGCTTTCTGTCAATGGTCTTGGACTGGAATTTGGCTCTGATGAAATATTCAGCAATCTGACATTCAATATAAATCCCGGAGACAGGGTTGCTCTTGTTGGTGTAAATGGAGCTGGCAAGACATCTCTTCTCCGTATCCTTTCTGGAGAACTTGAGTATTTCTCCGGCAAAGTGAACAGGGCAGGTAATCTTAGAATTGGTTATCTCCCCCAACAGGTTAGCGAGTTTCCGGAAGGAGCCCTTCTGGAAGCCGTTTGTGCAGGCTCTGGAGATGGGGCTGATGCTCTGTCCCGGGAGGAAGAGCTTCACGCAATCCTGGAAAAAGAGGGAACAACTGATACTTCAGTTCTCCGGGAACTGGCCCGGGTGCAGGACAAAATTCATTCAACGGAAGCATACAATCTCGAATCTAAAGCTCAAGCTGTTCTCTCCGGTCTTGGCTTTTCAAAAGAAGATCTTGGTAAAGACCTTGCGTCTTTCTCCGGAGGGTGGAAGATGCGGGCAATGCTGGGAGCTATCCTTCTGAATAACCCGGATCTCATCCTGCTGGATGAGCCCACAAACCACCTTGATCTTGATGCCCGTCTTTGGCTGGAGGAATTTCTCAGACGGTTCAAGGGTGCAGCATGGATTATTTCCCATGACCCTACTTTTCTTGATAGAGTCACAAACAAAGTGGTGGAAATTGAGTTCGGCGATATGAAAACCTGGGGAGGCAACTACTCTTTTTATGTGAAAGAAAAACTTGTGCAGGCAGCACTGCTGCAAAAGCAGGCCCGTAAAGTCGACGACGAGAGAGAAAAGCTGGAACGATTTGTCAGAAAGTTCAAAGCTACTGAAAGCAAGCGTTTTCAAGTTCGAAGTCGGGAGAAAATGCTTGAAAAGCTTGAAGCTGTGGCCACATACAAGAGTCCAAAGCGTATGCTGATCCAACCCCCTGATGTTCCCAGGAGTGGAACAAAAGTTCTTCAGATGGTTGATGTTTCAAAGGCCTACGACAAAATTGTATTCGCCGGAGTTAACCTTGAAATACACCGGGGGGATCGTATTGGGATTGTTGGCAGAAACGGTGGGGGAAAATCTACCCTCTCTCGCCTTTTTGCCAATATTGAAGATCCAACCAGTGGAACACTCACAAAAGGAACTGGCGTTAAAATTGGGTATTACTCCCAGGAGATTGATCTGCAGCTTAATGAAAAACACACGGTTCTGAAGCATGTTCACAGCATTTCTCCAGCAAGAAGTGAAAGAGAAATTCGCAGTTATCTGGGTCGATATCTATTCACCGGAGATGATGTAATGAAACCTGTTTCGGTTCTCTCCGGAGGAGAGATAAGCAGACTGGCTCTGGCTGGAATTCTTATCAAGCCTACTAATTTTCTCATCCTGGATGAGCCTACCAACCATCTGGACATATTCAGCCGGGATGTTTTACAGGAAGCATTGAAAAACTACAAGGGTACTCTTGTTCTCATAAGCCACGATGAAAAACTTCTCTCAGCCTTGTCTGAAAAGCTTTTAGTTGTCAAGGATGAAAAAGTAAAAGCATTTGGCGGCAACTTCACCGAGTACGTGGAAAAACTCAGAGACCTTGCCGATCAGCAATTCAAAAAACCCGAAGAAAAGGTAATCCCCGAATCCAGCAGAGAAGCAGACAGGGAAAGAAAAAGAAAAGAAGCCGCTGAACGGAATCTTGCCTACAAGGTACGCCGCAGAAAAGAAAAAAGAATTGAGCGGATTGAAAAGAAAATGCAGCCTCACGAGACAAGACGCAGGGAAATCGAAGCACTCTTTACCCAGCCTGAGGTTATTAACAACTCCAACCTGCTGGTGAATCTCCAGAAAGAACACTCGTACCTTACTGATGAAATTTCAGTACTTGAGGAGCAGTGGATGGAGATTGCGGGTGAGGATTAATCTGCATATAAGTTCAGAAAGCCCGTAACGGTGGCCAGGAGAGTAATTGTATCCTGTTGATTCATTTCAGGAATTCCAGCCTTGATTGCCGCGTTGTTCAACAACTGATATTCGGGGGAAGTGAAAATAATGGGAGTAAGCTCATCCCTGATTATTGCAAGAGCTGTTTCTTCATCCCAATCTACCCCTGACAGGTATAAATAAACCGAACCGTCTTCAGACGAAACGCCCTGACACAAAGAACCCACAGGAAGAGCCATACGACTCACAATACGCTCAAGAAGAGCTGCCGCATAAGCTGCCCTTGCTCCGCTTCCCGCATTACCGGGCATTGTTACAATAAGAATTCCCGGCAATGAGTCACCGCCTGCGGCAGGTATTATGCCGACAATACGGTCAACCTCCACAAGGGCCACTGCAGTCGGTGAGGGAGAGGGAATCATGGTCCATGGATAAAAATTCTGTCCTCCCGTTCCTCTGATCCACACAAGAGAATTCTCTGTAACCAGACCTCCGGGCATCTGTCGCAAAATAAGACTGTCTGCCGCGCCAAGAAGAGGAGCCCATCTCTCTTCCCAGAAATTATCCAGCTCCGACGGGATGTATTCAAGAGAAATAATATCTTGAGGTGATCCATCAACCGAGCAGGTTACCAGCACATTTACTCCCGATGATCCGCCGGGAATAACTTCCGTTCCTATTCCGCGCCAGGCAGCAGAATGAAAGCCTCCCGCTCGCTCTCCTCCCCACATAAATACTGTGTTTTCTATGGGGAGAGAAACAATAAGGGTATCTGCCCCCGCCTCCAGCCATCTACTGGTTCTCACGGGCACTACCGGAAGTTCCCCGACAGTGTCTCCAAGTATCCAGGAACCGGCCAGTGCGTTGGTGTTCCAGGCCAGTTGAAGAGTTCTTGCCCAGAGAGAACTATCGGCCATCGTGCTGTCTGCCTCAAGCGTCTCTGCAATCCTCTCCAGTATTTGTGATGAACCGTCAGGGCCTCTCAAAATGTAACCGGACCAGCCGGAACGGGTAACCTGATAGCCCTGTATCCCGTAAGTCCACATCTCTTCCAATTGGGTGTTGGAAAGGGCTTCCCACGGGTGAACCGGAATTCCTGGAAGCATCACAATCGCGCCGTCACCGGAGGGGAGGCTAACTGCCAGTACTGAAGCAATAAGAAGTAGTGTCATTTTACCTTCCAGGGCTCAAGGACTCTGCTCAATACCTCTGGTCCTTCAAACCAGGAAAGAGCAAAACCGTAATTAGTTAATGGAACTTTGGCTTCTGCTAAATGATCTATTCGAGCAGAAAGCTTCTGCCTGCTTATCATACAGCCTCCGCAGTGAATAACAAGTTCATAGCTCTTCAGTTGTTCAGCGTCCGGGAATTCTCTGCCAAAGGAGTGTTCCACTGTAATTCCGGGAAACAGTTTTCCCAACTTAGATGGAATCTGTACAGTTCCTATATCTTCAGCAATTCTGTCATGATTACATGCTTCCGTAATAAGAACTCTGCTCGTCGGAGTAAGGGTATCCATAACCTTCACTCCCTCTGCAAAAAGACTCATGTCTCCGCCTGATGTCTGGTTAATCATCATTATGGAAAATGTTGTAAGGGGAATTTCTTTGGGAACCCACCTGCTCATCACATCAATAGCCTGAGAATCGGTAATCACAAGCTGCACCCCTCCGCTTCCCTGCTCCAGTGCCCCAAGGAATTTGAGGAACTTGTCCTTCTCCCGATTGGAAAGAAGGCTGGAACCACTTCTTGCGAGGGCTAGATCTGTTCTGTAAAGACCAACTGGAACCATCATTCGCAGCAGGTATTCCATGCTCATTTCCTGAGGCCGGAGAAGCCTTCCGGAAGGAGATTCGGCGTCAAGTGGTATATGCATCAGTACGGGGCTTCTGGGATTAAGGAATGGAAGAAGGGGAATCGGAATCAGTCCTTCCGGTTTTGATTCAGCCACAAACTCAATCATTGAAAGGTAATCGTCCTGAACAGATAGATCCGCTGAGAACAACCCGGTATTCTTTCTGTCGGGAAGTACAGATTGACAGAACTCCTCTGCCTCGGAAACGGTAGCTCCTGTTCCCAGAAGCAGAGACTTTGCGTCAGAGCGAATGTTAAACACCACAGCCAGCCTCTTGCCTTTCCTGGCAGCCATAGAACTTATCAGTTCTTCCACTTCGAGTTGCATGGATAAAAAAGCCTGCACCGGGTCTATCACCATCAGAGCAATATCTACTTCCTCAAGCGCAGCAAGAGCTTTCTTTCTTTTCTTTCCACCAAGATCTGACGCTTCATCCAGCCCGGCTGTGTCAAGAATCCGCACCGGGCCCAGGGAGTGTATCTCCATGATTGAGCCTTTGATATCTGCGGTAGTACCCGGCTGAGAATCGACAATAGATGTTTCCTGTTGCGTAAGCAGATTCATCAGGGTACTCTTCCCCGCGTTGATCCTGCCGAATATTCCTATCACAAGTCTATCCACCCTGGCCATGTAAATCCTTTCCTTCTGTTTGGCATAGTATATATTCAGAATGAACTCGCTGCACCACTGCTTCGGGGTTGACTATGAGAGAAATAATTCAGATAATTGACCCCTTATTGAATGCTGCGGAGAGGTGGCCGAGCTGGTTTAAGGCGTACGCCTGCTAAGCGTATGTAGGGGAAACTCTACCGAGGGTTCGAATCCCTCCTTCTCCGCCATTCAACTGCGACTAAATACGCATACTATCCCGGATTTTTCAACTATGGAATAGCCACCAGAAGACATCCAGGTCTTTTTATCTCTGCCCGGAATTTGTGGATAGCCGCAGGCTCACATTCATCCATTAATACTCTGTATGAATTGCAGCGGGTCTTCGGGAGTAACTATAATTCTGAAATCGTCTTCTTCACTGGTTATAGAAACTGCATGGCTCCAATTGGTGGCATAAGCTTTGAAATTACCGAGCTTCCTGTTTCTGAATCCTCCGGTATAACCAAACAGTCCACCGTTCCCCATTATCTTTAGAAGCCCATCCTTGATCTCCGGTTCTTTCTGCGCCAAAGCTCCCGGAGGCAAAACAATTGTTGTTTTCCACAGAGGTCTTACCACAATAAGATTGTTGTTTTCCAGAAAATAGCCCGTTACTGAAAAAAGCCAGGTTACGAAGAGAATCACAGGCAGAATAGCCACAATGTACATTATCATTCCTGGAATAAATGGAAGAACTCCTGCTGCTACAATCATCAGTACAGTTACCACTCTGGCCATGGTATCCATGGGAGCTGTCTTGAAATTACCTGAAATCATAGTGCTTCCTTATTGTTGAATGGATTCTCCATACGCATTTCATGCCGCATGTAAAGAACACGAGATCCCCCGGACCTATTTTCACAGGGTCTCCGTCTTGTGGTGTAATTGTAGCTTCCCCCGAAAGAATGTAACAGATTTCTTCCATATCGTATTCCCAGGGAAACTCGGACTCTTCTTTCTCCCAGATGGGCCAGCTCAACACATCAAGTTCTTCCAGTATCTGGTCTGTGGGTTTTTCTACTTTTATCATTGTGCCCTCCCCGTCCGCTTTGATGTATTATAGCCATCATTAGTTCATCATGAAAAGGCGGTAATTATGAAGGTAAGAACCAGGCTTGCTCCATCTCCCACGGGCGACCCTCATGTGGGTACCGCATACCAGGCTCTGTTTGGTTATGTGTGGGCCAAAGTTAATGGGGGAGAGTTTGTTCTCAGGATTGAAGATACGGATCAGGAAAGATCTACCGAGGCTTCGGAAGCGGCAATTCTGGAAAGTTTGAAGTGGATCGGGATCACATGGGATGAGGGTCCGGATGTAGGCGGTCCCTATGGACCCTACAGACAAAGTGATCGCTTGGATATTTATAAAAAACATATCGATATGCTCATCCAAAAGGGGCACGCATACTCATGCTTCTGCACAAAGGAACGGCTGGATACTGTCCGCAAAAAATTGATCGAAGAGAAAGCCCCGAACAGAGGGTACGATAGAAAATGTCGGGATCTTTCGCCGAACGAAGCTGCGAAACGAATTGCAGCCGGTGAGCCCTATGTAGTGAGAATGAAGATTCCACTGGAAGGCGAATGTCTCTTTAACGATCTCCTGCGAGGCGAAATCCGAAAAGACTGGGCTTCAATTGACGATCAGGTTATTATGAAAGCAGACGGTTTCCCAACTTATCACCTTGCTGTTGTTGTGGATGATCACCTCATGGAGATTACACACATCATTCGTGGCGAGGAATGGATCAACTCTGTTCCCAAGCATGTACTGCTGTATCAGTTCTTCGGCTGGGAACCTCCGGTGTACTGTCATCTGCCCCTGCTTCGAAATCCCGATAAATCCAAACTGTCCAAGCGGAAAAATCCCACTTCCATCAACTACTACAGAAAAGCCGGATACCTTCCGGAGGCTCTTCTGAACTATCTGGGAATGATGGGCTGGCATATGCCTGACGGATCCGAAAAGTTTTCTGTTCAGGACATGATAAAAAGTTTTGATCTTACAGATATTTCTCTTGGGAGTCCTGTTTTTGATAGAACAAAGCTCAGATGGCTTAATGGCAGATACATCAGAGAAGACAATTCTGTTTCTGATCTTACTGATAAGCTGCAGGAATGGGCTCTTAATCCCGATTACATCGCCAGAGTTACTGCTGTGGTGGCTTCCCGACTCGAAACACTTTCAGACTGGGGTTACTTTACAGCAATGTTTTTTAGTGATTCCGTACCTGTAACTGAGGGACTTCTCGCGGTTAAAGACATGGAGAAAAGCCAGGTTATTGAACTTCTTCAGTTGACTTTATGGAAGCTTGAGAAAGTCAGAGACTGGAACAGTGCTTCTATTTCTTCCATACTGAAAGAGGTGGCAGAGCTGTTCGAGCTTAAACTCAAAGTCCTTACCAGCCCCCTTTACGGAGCCATCTGCGGAAGCAAAGTAGCCCCTCCTCTTTTCGATTCCATGGAGGTTCTTGGAAGTGACCTTTGCCGGACAAGAATAACCGCCGCAATGAATGTACTGGGAGGGCTTTCCGGGAAAAAACTGAAGAAGCTGGAAAAGAAATACAGGACTTGACAAAAACACGCCTGGGACAGATATTTCGCCCTCGGCGCAGTGCTCCCATCGTCTATCGGCTAGGACGCTGGCCTCTCACGCCGGAAAGCGGGGTTCGATTCCCCGTGGGAGCGCCAAAGAAAACAAACACCTCC
>JAUVJW010000199.1 GCA_030596465.1 Candidatus Fermentibacteraceae bacterium
GGCTTTCCCATCTGACACATTCCACACAATTCCAGCAGGTTTCACAGGCTCTGACCTCTGGCTGCAGGTATATGCTACACGAAATGGAGTAGAACAGCGATCAGACAATGGTCCCATTCTTTCAGTATACAAAGACCACTACGCGATCTCAGGAAATCTGGTGATCAACGAGATCAACTACATGAGTTCTCCTCAGTTTGATCCCGGAGACTGGTTAGAAGTTATCAACACAGATAACCAGCCCATAAGTCTTGAGGGATGGTCAGTGCGGGACAACAACAGAACCAACCTGACCACTCTTGGTGATCTGACCATCCAGCCGGAACAGTGCCTTGTATTCTGCTCTGACTCGTTTGCTTTCATCAATGTGTTCGAGACTATTCCCGATCCATCATGGTGGTTGAACTTCAATCTTTCAGACAACGGGGACAATCTGACCCTGCTGGATCCAGTTGGAAACACTGTGGACAGCGTATCCTACCTGCCTGAAGATCCATGGCCGTGGCAGCCTCAGGGCCATGGTGCAACTCTGGCCCTCATAGATACTTCCCTCCAGAATCAATACCCGGCATCCTGGGAGGCAGGTCCCTTTGGGGGCACTCCATTCTCTCCGGAAAGCTGGTATTCGGACTGGCCGAGATACGGGGCAGTCAGCTTCTCCCTGACAGGTCCTGTGCCTGTTAACGGAGATTTATCCATACAACTTACGGCAATAGCACCCGCCGTTGTGGAGGTATGTCTTTACGACATCACCGGAAGACTGGTACTGCCCCCTGATGTACAGGAGCTTGAACCTGGAGTATCTGCACTTATACTGAAAACCGGTACACTTCCGTCAGGTGTATATTTAGTTGGAGTAAGGAACATGGGCTTTCTTCAAACGGCGAAAATAACTGTATTGGGTACTCAATGATTAGATTGGTTCTCTTTCTGCCTCTGCTGTATCTTTCTTTCAATGCCCGGGGTACAACCATCACTGTGCATCCAGGCGATAATATATCAGACAGCCTGCTGACACTCTCCCAGGGAGATACTCTCTTCCTCTCTCCCGGTGTGTATATTAACAGTGAAGAACAGCCGTTTCTAACTGCTGGACCAATGCAATCCGGTGTAGTTATCACATCTGATCAGAACAACAGAGCGGTGCTGGACGGACAGGATATTGAAAGAAGCATTCTCAGTCTCATTGGACCTCACGATTCATTTGTGATCATTGAGAACCTTGTGATCACCGGAGGAAACGCCACAGGAACAACTGCTTTTAACGGTGGCGGAATCTCAGCAAGTGAATCAAAGGCAATTGTAAGCAACTGTCTTGTTACAAACAATACAGCTCTGATCGGCGGAGGAATAGGAGCTGAAGGAGGCATTCTTCAAGTACAGTACTCAACCCTGAACAATAATGAAGCACTGGTAACTGGTGGTGGCATCGACCTTTATTCATGCAATTTTACCGGTTACATGCTTAAATTCATTTCAAATACCAGCTCGGATGACGGCGGAGGCCTGAACGCGTATCAGAGCATGCTTGAACTGTCAAATTCACTCTTTCAAAACAATTACTCCGGAGACGATGGCGGTGCCATTACTGTTCTGCAGGGCACTTCAAACTTTTCATTCCTGACAGTTAACTCCAATGAGGCCTTTGATGACGGGGGCGGGATGCGGATTCATACTGTAGACTCTGTTTCTGTTGTGTCCTCCATAGTAACATCCAATCTCGGAAAAGGCGGGATCAATGTAATAAGTGCAAACATCCCGTACATTTCTCATGTGTGCTGCTGGAATAATACCTTTGCCAATTATCATGGTATGGAAGACCCCACAGGATCAGATGGCAACATCAGCGAAGATCCTTTGTTTGCCGATTCAGATCTGAATCTGTCGCAGCTTCCTGCAGGTCAGCCCGAGAACAGCCCTGCTGTAAATGCCGGTCACGCGGCGGTGGAAAACACCTGTGTTTCCGGTTTAAGCACAAGAACAGACAGCCTTCCGGACACTGCCATTGCCGATATGGGATTTCATCATTTCAACACTGAACAGACGGGAATTTCTCCTGAACTGTCAGAGGAAACTGTAACCATGATCGTCACGCCGTCACCTGCCACCACCAGTGCAGGAATCACCCTTACCCGGAACATACCCCTCCCTGTAACGATTCATGTATTTGACATTAACGGACGCAGAATTCACACAGAAGATTCTGTATATATGACCGGCGGTGAGTGGTGGACATGGGAACCGGATAACTCTTTTGCAGGCGGGCTTGTTCTGTTTATGGCCACCTGGCCGGAAGGAACCGCATCCGGAAAGGTCGTGATGCTGCCATGACGGTGATACTCGCTGTTATTCTTGGTTTTACCACTCCGGTCTACCCCGGCGAAAGCATTCAGGACGCTCTGGATTCTTCACTTGCAGGAGATACAGTTCTGGTCATGCCTGGAATCCATCACGGTAACGGGGGAAACCTTATTCTGATAGAGGAACACCACAACGGAATAGTTCTTCTTGGAAAGAATGTGGAACCTTCTTCGGTTATCCTCTCCGGAGACAGCCTTTCCGACAGTATCATATACATTGATTGCAGTACAAGCGGCCAGATAGACACAACAATGGTTATTTCAGGCTTCACCTTCATGAATGGATATGCCTCGGCAGACGCCTTTGGCGGGGCAATTCATACCAAACACAGCTCCCCTCTGATACAGTACTCAAGATTCTTGCAATGTGAAGCAGACAACGGCGGAGGCATCTATTCGTGGAAAGGCGCTCCGGTGATCCGGTTCTGCGATTTCCAGAGCAATGAATGTATATCTGCAGGTGCCGGTATTTATCTCTACTCTTCAGAGGCATCTGTAAGCCACTGTCGATTTCAGGACAATTTATGCTGGGATGATGGTGGTTCTATCTTCTGCTATCACTGCTCCCCGGTTGTATTCAACTGCCTTTTCACCGGCAACAGTGCATATGACGACGGAGGAGGGATCTACTGCTACGCTCTTTCACACCCGGAAATTTCCTTCTGTACTTTCTTCGATAACTTTGCTCAATACACCGGCAGCGCAGTGTATTTCAGAGTGAGTTCCTCGCCGGAACTGCACCACAACATAGTTACAGGCAACACAGGACCTGCATTTTACATACAGGACGGCGGAGATCCGGTATTTTCTTTCAATTGTGTCTGGGGAAACCCGGACGGGAATTACGGTAATCTTCCTGATCCAACAGGAACAGGCGGTAACATCTCTGCTGATCCCATTTTTGTGGATGATTTCTTTCTAAGCCAGATAGCAGCAGGACAAAGCTTTGACAGCCCCTGTGTTGATTCCGGTGGCGACTCTTCAGAAGCATACGATCTTGATCTCACATGGACAAGAACTGACAGTGTCACAGATTCGTCGGTGGTTGATCTTGGCTATCATCACGGACACAATAACGGATGGCAGTCAAACCCTCAGTGGGCTGAAGGCAACCAGCTTCGCATCTATCCGAACCCGACACCTGGCCCTGTTACAGTTGTGCTTCCGAATGAAACCAGCTACAGCCTTCTGGAGATCTATGATCTTACAGGCAGAAGAATCTTCACAAAAAACATCAACGAGAATGGGCAAAGCATCACAGCAGACATCTCCGGGCACCACACCAGCGGGATCTATTTTGTAAGAGTTTCCGGAGAAAACAGTTCTCTAACCGGAAGAATTACAGTTCTGAGCCGATGACACACAACCTATCTACTCTTGAAAAAACTGACATCGGCAGCCTGAAGTGCTAGATTTCATTTTCTGAATCAAGAAAGGAAAACGATGAAAGCTTCGGGTTTGTCCTCTCTCTACTACCGCTTTATTGCGGCATCCGTTAAACTTGCGGGTACCGGTTCCCGCGTTGAACGAATATCCAATATGGTGTCGGCTCTGCGCGGTGCTTTATCTTCTTCCAGAAACAATCTTTACAATGATCACCTGA
>JAUVJW010000087.1 GCA_030596465.1 Candidatus Fermentibacteraceae bacterium
AAATCAAATCCGACGTTTACGTTTTGAGCATGGTGAAATGACGCAGCAGAAATTAGCTGATCTCGCTCATGTTACACTACAGACCATCATTGCCCTTGAGGCATCCAGGTATAACCCATCTCTATTGCTTGCCATGAGAATTTCAAAGGTGTTTGGAGTGTCAATTGATGATGTGTTCCAGTTTCATGATTGTTGATGGTTATACATCCGCGAACTTCTGCTGATTTCAGCTTCTTCTTTCAATCGGTTTTTCTCCGGTAATGTCAATAATCCGTGAGGGTTTTCTGTCAGGAAGTGGGCCACCATCAAGAACAAGAGATGCTGATTTAAGAACTTCCGGATTAATGCTGTCTGTACTCAGTGGAAAAGGCTCTCCTTTTCTGTTGGCACTCGTTGTTATAAGCTCCAGGCTGGTGTATTTAAGAATTTTCATCGATAAAGGGTCTGAAGGAATTCGCAGAGCAACTGTGCCAGTATCACTTAGCAACCATGGGTGAACAGCATCTGACGCCGGAAGAACAAGAGTTACCGGCCCCGGCCAGTACTTCTTCATAATCAGTTCTTTTGATTTTTCCGATGTCAGTTCCAGGGCTCTTGCAACGCTTTCCACAAGAACTATAAAGGGTCTGATCTCGCTATACCCCTTTATTTCAGCAACAGCTTTTACTGCCTGCGGGTTGGATGAATCAGCCATAATTCCATAAACGGTGTCTGAGGGATACAGAACAGTATCACCTGATTCAAGAACAGAAGAGACCGCCAAAACGGTCTCCTCTGCTGGCATGCTTATATCTATCTTGAGGATTTTACCAGCCACGAGCCGCCTTGAGAGCAGACAGTACCTTTCGGTCGGAAAGGGCAATTATCTGTGCGGCAAGGTAGGCGGCATTTCTGGCACCGTGGCTGCCAATGGCTACTGTTGCCACTGGAACACCCTTTGGCATCATAACTGTGGAAAGAAGGGCATCAAACCCTCTGAGAGGCCCACCTTCAATTGGAACACCGATTACAGGCAGAAGGGTGTTGGCAGCAATGGCTCCAGCAAGATGAGCGGCAAGACCGGCACCGGCAATAATAACCTTGAGCCCTCTTTCTGAAGCTGTCTGTGTATACTCCTTCACCTTTTCAGGATTCCGGTGAGCGCTCATAACATTAATTTCGTAAGCGATATCAAGATTCTTGAGAATGTCTTCTGTCTTACTCATTGTATCCCGGTCGCTCTCGCTCCCCATGAGGATTCCTACAAGTGGTTTCATACGGTCCTTCCAATGTCTCTTCTCATGTATTTGCCTTCAAACTCAATTCGGTCTGCGTCAAGGTATGCCTTTTCAAGAGCCTCATCAATATCTTCACCGGATGCTGTAACACCCAGAACTCTTCCTCCCGCTGTTACCAGAGAACCATCTTCTCTTGCAGTTCCTGCGTGAAAAACCAGTGAATCAACCTCTTCAATGCCGGTGATTTCATAACCCTTTGAATAGCTGCCGGGATATCCACCGGACGCCAGAATTATGCATGCAGAGGCTCCATCTCTGACCTCAACAGGTGGTAATTCCTCTCCTTTTGCGGCAGCAAAAAACAGTGCGGCAAGATCACTTTCAACCATGGGAAGAACCGCCTGTGTCTCTGGATCACCGAACCGTACATTAAACTCCAGAACAAAGTATCCAAATTCAGTAATTATCAGCCCAGCGTAAAGAACGCCTCTGAATTCCATGCCCCGCTCTTTCAACACCTTCAGCACCGGCAGAATAACTCTTTCCCGCACATCATCTCCGAAATCAAAGGGAACATCCGGCGGCGGACAGATTGCACCCATACCACCCGTATTTGGCCCCATATCGCCGTCATAAATTCTTTTGTGATCTCTGCTGGGTGGAAGAATCACCGCATCGGTTCCGTTGCATACAGCAAGAACGCTGACCTCGCGCCCGATGAGTCTCTGCTCTATTACAACAGAAGTACCTGCATCACCTAAACTGCCTCTGAAGAGGTCATCAATGATTACATCGGATTCCTTTCTTGTTCCTGGCAGAAAGACTCCCTTTCCCGCGGCAAGACCGTCAGCCTTGATTACAAACTTATCGGGATACTGACCCATATAGTCGATGGCCGGAGCGGGACTGGTAAACACTTTCCCTGTAGCGGTAGGAACCCTGGCTGCCGCCATTATCTCCTTTGCGAACCACTTGCTGCCCTCAAGGCGGGCACATTCAGCAGAAGGCCCGAAGCAGGGGATTCCCTTCTCTGCATAAAGTCCGGCAATACCGTTCACAAGAGGATTTTCAGGCCCAACCACCACAAGATCGACAGATTCCTTTACAGCAATTTCCACAGGATCTCCGCTTATATTCTGTGCGAATTCCGCAGTTCCCGGATTTCCCGGAGAAACTAGAATTGTGTTTGCTCCATTATTGTACAAAGACCATGCAAGGGCATGCTCACGGCCTCCGCTGCCAATCACAAGGATTTTCACCGGCTTTTTCCCCTTCCCTCGAATACATTTTCCTCGCCGGGAAAAACTCCACCGGCAACATCGCTTACATAATTACCAATAGCTTCCTTCATAATACTGTGAAGGTCAGCGTATTTCTTTAAAAATCTGGGATTGAAATCGCTGTTCATTCCCAGCATGTCATTAACAACAAGAATCTGACCGTGAGTGTATCTACCTGCTCCAATACCGATTGTGGCAATACCGGAGGCTTCAGAAATTCTTGTGGCAACATCTTCTTCAATCATTTCAAGAACTGTTGAAAAAGCTCCGGCCTTCTCCAGATCGCCAATCTGCTTAAGAAGCATCTCTTCAGAATCAGATCTTACAACACGGTAGCTTCCCTCGCTCTTAATGGACTGAGGAAGCAAACCAATATGCCCCATAACTGGAATCCCCGCATCCACTATGGCTTTAACACGGCTTATTGCCGCTCTGTTACCACCTTCGAGTTTAACAGCATCTGCTCCTGCCTCCGCAATGAAACGAACGGCGTTTATAACTGCAACCTCATCTGATGGCTGATAGCTTCCGAATGGCATGTCTCCCACAACCAGTGTGTCGGGCGCTCCTTTTCTTACTGCGCGGCAGTGAGCAACAAGAACGTCCATGCTTGCGCCCAGGGTAGTTTCCTCTCCCAGAACCGCCATTTGAAAAGAATCGCCAACAAGAATGATATGGACCCCGGCCATTTCTTCCATATGCGCTGTGTGATAATCGTAAGCCGTGAGAGCGACTATTTTCTCTTCACGCTTTTTCATAGCGGCTATGGTCTTAACAGTTATTCTTTTACCCGCCATTTTACCCCGCCTTAATCGTAAAAGTACAGCGGTAAGATAATTGAATTTGCCGTGGTGAAAATGTATCGTAAGGAATGGAGGGGACCAAACCCCGAGGAATGCTCTTACAACAGGGTTAAAGGACTTACAACAACCATCCGGGTCTGCGAGTCTTCCCTCCCGAAGAAGGGCGCCTCCGAAGCAGACGGGTGCTGCCTTCATGGGTATACTACCACTCTCAGATCTCTGGTCCCCATCACTGATTATATTACCGCTTACTTTGGCTTGCGTCAAACCCCCATACCAGGGAAGTCAGGTAATATGTTTTTTATATTGTACAACGAGTGATAATGAAAGGTAAATTATGGCGAAGAACATCACGAGTCCGGAAAAGGACTTTTCCAGATGGTATCTGGATGTCATTAGAGAAGCTGAGCTTTCCGATTCAGCTCCCGTCCGAGGCTGCATGGTTATACGCCCCTACGGATACTCTATATGGGAAATAATGAAGGACGATCTGGATCGTCGCTTCAAAGAAACAGGACACAGTAACGCCTACTTCCCTCTGCTGATTCCCGAAAGCTTTCTGAAAAAGGAGGCGGAACATGTAGAAGGATTCAGCCCTGAGCTGGCAATAGTAACACATGCTGGCGGCAAAAGGCTGGAAGAACCGCTTGTGGTTCGTCCCACATCTGAAACCATCATAAATCACATGTTCAGCAAGTGGATAAACAGCTACCGTGACCTTCCCATGCTTCTGAATCAGTGGGCAAATGTGGTTCGCTGGGAGCTTCGTCCCAGGCCGTTCCTCAGAACAACTGAATTCCTCTGGCAGGAGGGGCACACTGCCCACGCCACCGAGAAGGATGCCCGTGAAGAGACCATGCGTATGCTGGAAGTATACACTGACTTCATGCACAACATGGCTGCTATTCCTGTAATATCCGGAAGAAAAACCGAGAAAGAAAAATTTGCCGGTGCAGAAAATACCTACACCATTGAAGCTATGATGAATAACGGTTGGGCTCTGCAGGGCGGTACCAGTCACTATCTTGGAACTAACTTCGCAAAAGCATTCGACACCCTCTATCTGGATTCAAACAACGAGCGGCACCTCGTCCATCAGACAAGCTGGGGTGTTACCACCAGGCTTGTCGGTGCCGTTATTATGGTTCACGGAGATGAACACGGGCTGAAACTTCCGCCAAAGCTGGCCCCCATTCAGGTGGTTATCGTTCCCATTGCCAGAAAAGATGATGAGAAGAATGCCGTACTTGAAGCCGCAAACAGAATAGCGGACGAAATGAAAGAGATTGGTATCAGGGTTAAGGTGGACGACAGAGATGGAATGAGCCCCGGGTTCAAGTTCAACCACTGGGAAGTCCGAGGCGTTCCACTGAGACTTGAGATTGGTCCCAGAGATCTTGCTGAAGGCCATGTAATGGCAAGTCCCAGGAACAGGCCCGGTCGCGAAGGCAAGTTCACCATTCCCATGGAAGGAATTGCCGCTACTGTGAAGAACACTCTGGTAACCATACAGGATGAAATGCTTGCAGCCGCTGTTGAATTCAGGAACAGCCACACTTACGATGTGGAAACCTACGATGAGTTCAAAAAACTGCTTCCGGGTCAACCTGGCTTTTACCGTGTCTGGTGGGATGGCAGCAGTAAGGACGAGATTAAAATACAGGAGGAAACCAAAGCCTCTGTGCGGTGTTTACCCCTTGAGCAGAGACCAGGAACGGGAACCTGCTTCCTTACCGGCAGAGAAACCTCCACCACAGCCATAATCGCACGAGCTTACTGATAGAATGAGAAAAATGGGGAAGAGCAATTCCGGAATCAAACCGATAATTCTTCTTCCCCTTTTTCTTCTTTTTGCCGTGATGGTAACATGGCCCCTTGCTGTAACACCGAAGCCATACGACCATGCGGATACACTATTTAACAGCTGGCTCATTACATGGAACAGTCATGCCGTTCTCTCAGGTCAGAACCCGCTTGACCTCCCCATCTTCGAGGGTTTCCCCGATGGAAACGGCCGCAATGATCTTCTCCTGACACAGAGCATGCTGGCGTTGCCGCTGCAACTTTCCGGCATGAATGCGATTCGAGTTCACAACATACTTCTTGTTCTGTTTCTTGCATTTACCGGATGGACCGCTTCACTTCTCGCCTCTGAAACCGGGACATCATTCTATGGCTCGCTGTTCACCGGCAGCGTTGTAATACTTCTCCCGTATTTTCAATCACATCTGTGGCATATTCAATTGTTCTCTGTTGGATTTTCCATTTTGGCAATTGTGTATGCCATACGGATTCTAAAAGGTAAATGCAGAGGCTGGCAACTGGCTGTTCTTGTCTTTCTGCAATGCCTGGCCTCTCTTTATCACTGGTACTTCCTGAATCTGGTTCTGCTGATTCTCGCTGTATCAACTCTTCTTTTTTTTCAAGAGAAAAAGCGAGTTTTAAAATTGATCGGCTGGTGGTTCGCGGGTAATCTTGCGGCCCTTCCCTTCCTCTTCCCACACCTCAGCAATGCACAAGTCTGGTCAATTGACTCAATCACTTCAACGGATATTGCAGCATTCATTTCTCCGTGGGGTAACAGTTTTCTTCTGGGATGGATTAGACCTGACAGTATGCACCCTGAAGCAGCTCTGTGGCCCGGACTGGTGGTGGTTGCAGGAAGCCTCTGGTTCCTTTTAAAAGGGAAAAAGAACAAACTGGATATTTTTCTTCTTTTCTGCTTCCTCTTTTTCGCTGTTTTCAGTCTTGGCCCTACACTTATCGTGTTTGGAAAGGCTCTTGCTCCAGCCCCTTTCAGGTATTTTGCAAAACTGCCGGGCTTCTCCTCAATCAGGCTTCCAGCCCGGGCTGGAATTTTCGCAATTCTTCCACTTGTTATTTTTGCCGGACGAAAGCTGGGTGAGAAACCTGTGCTGGCCATTGCAGGAATTCTTCTTGCGGCGACAGCGGTATGGCATCCGCCTCTGAAAACCGTTTCTCTTAATCCACAGCCATGGCACCAGTGGATCGCGAAACAAAATTTCACCCGTATCCTGTATCTTCCAATATGTTCTGATATGGACAGACCCCAGACAGAGACCAGAAGACTTTTCTCATCTGTCATCCATTTCACGCCTTCAGTTAACGGCTACAGCACTACCCTTCCGGCAGATTTCGAAAACTATGCGGGAATTCTGAACAGCTGGCCTGCAGACAATGCGAAGCTTCTGGTGGAAGAACTGGGAGTTGACTGCCTGATAATTAAAGGCTGGCAGACACTGGAAGCAGATACGGTCTTTTTCACCGACGAATTATCAGTTTCAGCAATAGTGACCGGCCACCGGTAAGGTCGTATATTATTTTCTTGCGTTCTGTTAATCCATGGAGGTTTTGATGATCATTCTTCTTGCGGTTCTTGCTGTACTTGGTACATCTGTACCTACCGGTATTTCAACATCTACATACCTGACGGTTGAAAAGTCTCCTTTCGAGGCCCTTCCTGCTTCCTTTCTGAATATTACGGCACCCATCTCTCAACCCACTGACGGAAACACAGTTCTTGTTGTTGTTGCCGATTATGTTGCGGCTTCCCTTGCTGCCGAACTCTCACAGTTCCAAACAGATCTCACTTCTGAGGGATGGAATGTGGTTGTACAGAATATGTCCGGAGGAACAGCAGCAGATCTTAAAAACCTTCTTCAGGGAACTGCCAATATTGATGGAGCCATCTTTGTAGGATTCCTGCCGTGCGCATGGTTTGAAGAAAACTACTGGGCTCCGGAGGAATTCCCATGCGAACTCTACTTCATGGACCTGGATGGAGTGTGGACAGATACCGACTCTGACAGTCTTTTTGATTCACACACAGGTAATGTGGCTCCGGAAATATGGCTGGGCAGAATAGATGCTCACGCAGTTGATTTTGGTTCCGAGATCCAGATGCTTTCCCAGTACTTTCAGAAAAACCACCTGTACAGAACAGGCTCTCTTACTCCCCCGTCCCGGGCACTGACATTTATTGACGATGACTGGAGTTATTACTCGGACTGCGAGCTGAATTCCATCTACGGAGCATCCGGTGTAACTGTTGTAAATTCTGAAAGCCAGACCACAGCAGAAAACTACCTTTCCCGCTTGAGTGAGGGGTACGAATTCGTACACCT
>JAUVJW010000038.1 GCA_030596465.1 Candidatus Fermentibacteraceae bacterium
CATCTCCCTGTCTCCAGATGAAGCATATTCGCCATTGTTCGTTGATTCGAATACCATACTGTCCTTTCCGAACTCCGCTGAGTAACTCAAGCCTGTTTCCCGGAGGTACTCTAACATCATCAAGACTCCTGCTCTGGTGAAGCATTCTCAATTTTCTGAAAGCAACCCGCTGGATTGAAGAGGGCAGCTTTCTTGAATATTCTCCGTAGAAGAGCTTCCTGGTCTGCTTACACTTGAAGCTTCGTATCATAGTGATATCCTATAACGTATAGCGTTATCCGTCAAGCCCTGAACTCGTGTGAATCCCGGACAGCGGCAACGATCTGATGTGATGTTTGATTGAATTCCATCTACACCCAGTAGTCTTTCTCCAGAGCCCTGTACTGAACCGCTTCCGCAATGTGGGCGCTTGTAACTTTCTCTGTTTCCTCCAGGTCGGCAATTGTTCTTGCCACCCGGAGTGTTCTGTAATAGCCTCTTGCGGAAAGACCGAATCTGGCTGCGGCAGTGTCGAGAAGTTTCCTGCCGGATGAGTCAAGAGCGCAGTGAGTACGAGTAAGGGTGCTGGTCATGTGGGCGTTACAGTGAACACCGGTTGTGGTTTTGAATCGCGCTGTTTGTATTTGCCGCGCTTTTACAACCCTTTCCCTTATTGCCGCACTGGTCTCTCCTGAAGGATGTACCTCGCTGAGTTCGTTTCTTGGTACAGGAAGAACTTCAAGGTGTATGTCGATTCTGTCAAGAAGAGGTCCGGATATTTTTCCCAGATAACGCTGGACCTGAGACGCTGTACAGTTACACGACTTCGCCGGATGTGTAAGATAGCCGCATGGACAGGGGTTCATTGCCGCTACGAGCATAAACCTGGCCGGGAGTTCCACACTCGCGGATGACCTTGAAATAATTACTTTGCCTGATTCCATAGGTTGGCGCATTACCTCAAGAGCCCCCCTTTTGAACTCTGGAAGTTCATCCAGAAAAAGAACTCCATTGTGGGCCAGACTCACCTCGCCGGGACGGGGATTCGTACCGCCACCGGCAAGGCCGGGGGTTGATACCGTATGGTGAGGAGCACGAAAAGGACGGTGGATAACAAGAGCCTGGCCCTCTGGAAGAATACCCGCAACGCTGTGAACCTTTGTGGTTTCAACAGCCTCTTCCCTTGACATGGGGGGCAGTATGCCGGGAAGACGCGCTGACAGCATGGTTTTACCGGAACCGGGCGGGCCTATCATCAGTACATTGTGCCCTCCTGCCGCGGCGATCTCCAGAGCTCTCTTGGCCTGCTGCTGACCTCTGACCTCTGAAAAGTCCGCGATTGTGAGTTCCGGCTGATTGAGAATTTCTGATTCAGTTGATTCTTTCAAATTATTCAGCCCCTGAAGAAAAAACGAAACCTGCTCCAGATTGTCCGCGGGAAACACAGGTACAGGTGAAGCAATCACCGCTTCACCGGCATTTGCTGTGGGAACGATAAAACCTTCAATACCATTGCCGTTTAATCCGGCGGCCATTGGAAGTACCCCTTTTACTGGCCTGAGGGTGCCATCCAAAGCAAGTTCAGCCAGATAGGCATACCTGGCAGCCCTTTCTTTTGGAACAAAGCCTGAGGCGGCCAGCAGACCAACCGCTATGGGCAGATCAAATGCGGCTCCTTCTTTTTTACGACCGGCGGGGGCAAGATTTATTGTGAGTTTCTTGGAAGGCAGAGAAAAGCCGGTGTTGCCGATAGCAGCCTGAACCCTTTCTCTTGATTCCTTTACCGCGTTGTCGGGCAGACCTACAATGGTAAAAGTTGGAAGACCCCGTGTGAGGTCTACTTCAACATCCACCTGAAAAGCATTAATACCAACAAGACCTACGCTTCGGGTAAAAGCAAGCATTGATTTCCTCCTGTATACGGAGTAACCGCTACTTTTCCGTAAAATGCAACAGGAGAGGGATTCGTTCCCTCCCCTGTCTGATTTCCGGTCTGGTTATTCCTCGACTGTAACGCTGACCATAACATCGCCCTGTGTGATACTGTCAACAACATCCTGCCCTGAAGTCACCTTGCCGAATACAGTATGCTTTCCGTTGAGATGCGGCTGAGGGGCATGCGTGATAAAGAACTGGCTGCCGTTTGTGCCGGGTCCCGCATTGGCCATTGAGAGTGAACCGGTTTCATGTGTAAGAGGGTTACCTGAGAATTCGTCCTTGAAATTGTAGCCGGGTCCACCCATTCCCGTACCTGTAGGGTCTCCTCCCTGAACCATAAAGTTGTCGATAACACGGTGAAAAGAAACACCATCATAGAACCCGTCTCTTGCCAGTGCAACAAAATTATTCACTGTAACAGGAGCAAATTCAGGAAAAAGGTCAAGATTGATTGTTCCCTTGCCTGTTTCAATCTTTACCTTGTAAACGATATCTGTCTTGATGCTCATTGCCGGTGGGACACTGTACTGCTTTGCCATGATTCTCCTATCCTATAATGTTAACGAGTCTGCCTGGAACAACTATTACTCTCCGTGGAACAGATCCCTTCAGGTAATCCTGAATTTTCTCCAGCCCGAGAGCAATCTTTTCGATCTCTTCTTTAGAGGCATCTGCTGGAACAGTAATTCTGTCTCTTATCTTTCCCTTTATCTGAACTACTATTTCAACTGTATCTTTAACCAGATCTTCCTCGACCCATTCAGGCCAGCTTTGTGTATGTATGGTCTCGTTCTCACCGCTAAAGCCCAGTGCGTGCCACAACTCCTCTGTAACGAAAGGCGCGGCGGGGGCAAGTACTGTGAGGAAATCTTTCTGTGTTTTCCTCCAGGAGCCCGCTGCTGAGACTGCCTTCCCTCTATTGGCTGACAGGAAGTTCAAAAACTCCATCATTGCTGCTACACCGGTATTGAACTGAAAACCGTCAATATCCTCTGTGACTTTCTTTATTGTTTTTGCGTTTTGATATCTTAATTCCTTATCGAAGACCTTGTCGCTTTCCATTTCTCTGAGATCAGCAGTTTCCAGAAAAAGATTCCAGACGCGCTTCACAAATCGATAAGTCCCGGCAAGACCTTCTTCACTCCATTCAATTTCAGCCTCGAATGGACCCATGAATATTATATAGAGCCTTAAAGCATCAGCACCATACTTCACAACCATCTCATCAGGTGTAATTACATTGCCTTTGCTCTTGGACATTTTCTGATGGTCATAACTTATAAGCATTCCCTGATTCTTCAGACAGGCAAACGGTTCCGTGAAATCAAGCATACCGGCATCATACATCACCTTTGTCCAGAATCGGGCATAGATCAGGTGCATTACCGCATGCTCGGCTCCGCCTACATACAGATCAACGGGAAGCCACTTCTTTATTTCTTCAATATCAAAAGGAGCATCAGAACAATGCGGTGACGCAAATCTCAGGAAGTACCAGCTTGAGCAGGCAAACCCGGCCATTGTGCTTGTTTCCCGTCTTGCCGGAGACCCGCACTTCGGGCAGACTGTGTTTACCCAGTCCTCACATGCCGCAAGGGGTGATCGCCCGGAATCATCAGGTTCATAACTCTTAACATCCGGTAAAACTACAGGCAGGTTCCTGTCGGGAACGACACCACACTTCTCGCAGTGTACTATGGGAATCGGTGCGCCCCAGTATCTCTGTCTGCTCACCAGCCAGTCTCTGATCCTGTATCTGGTTTCTGCTTTACCGAAGCCGTTGCTCTCAGCGTGCGCAGCCATAACCTCTCTGGATTCTTCTGAACTGAAACCGGTAAACTGACCACTGTTGATAAGCTCACCGTCGGCAACAGTCGCTTCTTCTTCAACTCCCTGAGGTACACCGCCGGGAGCAATAACCTCCACTATGGGAAGATCGTATTTTTTCGCGAAAGCATGATCCCTCTCATCATGGGCGGGAACTGCCATTATCGCTGCGGTTCCATACCCCGCCAGCACATAATCCGCAGTCCATACAGGTACTTTCTCGCCGTTGAAGGGATTTACAGCATACGCTCCCGTAAAGATGCCTGTTTTATCCTTTTCGCTGGCCACAAGACGCTGGAGATCTGTTTTTGCGCTGGAGGCCTTTATGTATTCTTCTACATCCTTTTGATGCTCCTCTGATGTAATTCTGAGTAGATCCGGATGCTCCGGGGCGAGAACACAGAATGTGGCACCAAAAATGGTGTCTATCCTCGTGGTGTAAACAGGCAGATTGACGGTTCCCTCCTTTTCTGTATGAACAGAAAAAAGAACCTCCGCCCCGTGTGAACGACCTATCCAGTTTCTCTGCATTGCTTTTATGTTCTCAGGCCAATCCAGATTTTCAAGCTCATCGAGAAGTCTGTCCGCGTAATCGGTAATTTTAAAATACCACTGGGGCAATTTCTTTTTAATCACCTCACTGCTGCATCTCCAGCAGATTCCACCGGCGGATTCCTCATTGGATAGAACAATCCTGCAGTTGGGGCAGTACATCTGAAAATTGTCCGACTGATATGCAAGTCCACGGTCAAAAAGCAGGAGAAAAAAGTACTGAGTCCATCTGTAGTAGTCGGGATGGCTTGAATTTATCTCCCGGTCCCAGTCATAGCCGGCTTCAAAGAGCTTCATCTGTCTCTTGTAGTTCTCCGTGTTGACCCGTGTTACCTCTGCCGGGTGCATACCTGTTTTAATAGCATACTCTTCCGCCGGCTGACCAAAGGCGTCCCATCCCATGGGATGAAGAACATTGTGGCCATCCATCCTTTTTTTGCGACAGATAACATCGGTGGGAATGTAGTTTCTGCAGTGCCCTACAGACAACCCTGCTCCTGATGGATAAGGAAAATAATCAAGACAATAGAAGTTACTCTTATCAGGATCATCCCCGGTTCTGTACAGATCCATATTTTCCCAGAAGAAAGACCACTTCTTCTCTAATTCCTTAAAATTGTAACTGCTCACAATCAGGCCTCCTGTATTTGTTAAGCGGAAATATACCAAATGAAGGAAGAATCAGGCTGCTTATCTGTGGGCTGTGTGAAGAAGAAAAGTCAGTTCTCCCCCGTTTATGGAGAAAAGAGAACAACCCGCAGCCTCCAGTATTCTGAAAATAACAGCTGCTTCGGTTTCCGAGTTGAATGTGCCGGATTCAAGCTGCTGGCGTATCTCCTCCCGGGTAAATGTTTGAAAGGGTTCGTTTAAGCCATGCAGAACAAGATAAATTCCCGGCTCTTTATTGCTGTTCGACCTCCAGGCCTTAAATGAAACTACGCCATCCAGAAGAGCAAGCTGACACAGCAGGGCAAAACACTGCAGGAGTATCTCGGGCATAATAAGCACTGAAGGCATTTTCTCCGCAAGAGAAAGCGATGGCGGGCGAAGCCCCTTTTCCGCAAAAATACGGTGAAGCCGGGTTAAAAATCTTTCGGGATACTCTTCAGTGAAATCATTCTGTCTGATCTGAATTAAAAGCTTGAGAAGATGAGTAACCCTGGATGCCGTTTCATTTGAATACAGCATGGTCCTTGCAAATCCGGCCAGCGGGTCAGTCTTGTCAACTACATGCATAATGGCATTATTCTGCTCAATAGCGTCCGAGGAGAACCTCTCCAGATAACTGGCCAGTACGGCTGAATACTCCCCTATCTCTTTATTAATCGCTTCTGGGCGGCAGTTCGTTTCCAGACCATTAGAGCCCCCGTCAGCAAGAATACCGATTACTGAATCCAGTATTTCCTGACTGATTGCGCCGGTAGCTCTTATGTGATACTCTCTTCCACGAATACATCTGGAGGATCGAAAACTCAACGGACTATGTTCACCTCTATCTGATTCCAGAGGGAATGTAGCTATATGCTCCCCACCACTGCTGAATTCCAGAACACCACTGCCGCCGATGGCAAAACAGATATTAGACAAGGCGCGAAGTATGTCAATGTGTGCTTTTGCAGAAAGCAATTCTGTGATATTCTCAAGGAGTATCTTCGTATGCAACGAACCGGATTCACCGTGCTCAAACAGAAAGGAACTGTTGTCTACCGGCACGCCTGAGATCAGAAAAACAGGCTCTCCATAAAAACCGGCAGAAGTATCAACAATTGAAACATTCCACCGGTGTACGGAAGATTTTGACCCATCTTTCCTTCTCGCGGCCCACTCTGTAGAAAGACTATTTTCTCCCAGACTGGATCCTGAAGCAAGGGAATCCAGTGTAAATCCCGATCTATCGGGGTCAATAAGATTATTGACATCCTCAATATCAACCTGGCTGGCTGCCACACCACAAACCAGTTCCATTGCCCGATTCCAGTGATCCACTCTTCCATCCATTCGAATAATTGCTATGGGAAGAGGAATCCCGTCAAGGAGACTTTCCGCAAATCCTTTATTGAAATCCATGTGTTTTTCAGCAGTGGATCTGGCCAACCTCTCCTTAATAATATCATTCTGGATCTTCACCAGAGATGAGACTGTATCCAGTAAACCTGAATCAGAATCGGAAAGAGTTGATTCTGCAAGAATAATATAGCCCTGATTGGAAACTCCAATGCCAACCGGCAGTATTGTGCATGATTTGAAATGCCTGGAAAGCTTTCCCATTTCCGCTGCCGTAATTTTGTATTGCTTGTCTCCGCCCCAGACAAAAGCCGGGAAGCCCAGTTCTCCCAGCTCATTACCGGGAAAACCCATGGGCCAATTTCCAGCACGGCCTGAAAGTTTAATAGTTTCATAGGAGTCATACGAAAATTGAGCAATTGCTTTCGATCCTGTTACTCTAAGAATTTCCTCACAAATGCTGCCTGCTTCATCAAACCCGGTTTTAAGTATTTCAGCGGAGATCCTTGATATGCCGAGAAGATTCTTCTTGAAATGGTCAACTTCATCACGAAGAAGAGTAAGGTCTGTTTCATCCTCAAAAAGACAGACAAAATTCAGTGCCTGGTTAGTTTCATTTCTTACAACTCTCAAAGTTTGCCTGAGAGTGACCGGTCTACCCTCCTGACTGGTAAAAGAAACTATTCCGGATTGCTCCGTTCCTTCCTCCGCAAACAGGTGTTCAGAAGCATCGTGAACCCATTTGTATGATGCTTCCGCAAGAAAGTCGTGAAGTTGGAGACCGATAAGTGATCCTCTGTGCCCCATAATTCTGGCAAAGCCTGAATTGGACAGCAATACCCTCAGTCTACTGTCAAGAAGCAGAAGACCTGTTCCTGTTGATTGAAGATACGCCTGATTGAGTCTGTTCAGGGCGCGAAGTCGCTTGCTTATTTTGTAATTTTCAGTTGAATCACGAAACAGTCCGATAACTCCCGGGCCACCTCTACTGAGAACTCCCTCCACTCTTCTTTCCCCGGAAGGTTTGAACTCAACCCTTACCTCGTGACCCAGATGCGCGGAGGAAATAACACTGTTCCAGTCATAAAGCACCGGGTTGGGCAGAATTTCTGATGCATTCCTTCCCTTCACGTCCTTTTCTCTGGGACCGAAAAGGTGAGTCATTCTCCTGTTCCACTGAAGAATAGTGCCATCAGGAGCAAACCCCACAACACCACCCGCCATATCATCCACGAGATCAAAATTGGCAGTCTGCTCTGCAATCAGGGTAACCGTGTTATTGGAACCTGAATGACCGGGAATAATAACCAGAGACAATTCTTCGTCTCTGATGATTTTTTTTCCCTCGATCAGCCCCCTGGCTACAGAATCGGGTAACATGCTGAACGGATCAGTGGAATGGGTTAACTTATCTGCGTTAATACCCAGTACTGCAAAGAGATCACCATCCACCTGAATTTCGCCTGAGGACGGTGCAAACGCCAGTCTTGTCCAGGAATTGGATCCAAGGGGCATAAACCGCTAGTTAGTCAAGGGGCAGGAAATACCCAGCGAAAACATGGTTGAAGAATCATCCACCCTGTCAGATTGTTCATTGGGGAAAGCAGAATTTTTCCTTGCCTTGAATCTAGTCAGTAGACCCACGCCGAAAGTAAAACGATTAATGCGGAAATCACAACCAAGTCCGAAGCCAAGACCTGCTCTGTTAGCCACACGACTGTCGTCAAAACTTACAGAGGTCAGAGCGTTCATTCTTTCAGTAAGAGGCGTCTGACAAAACAGATTGCCCATGAAACGATTATTATCAAAAGGTGAGGCAAACTGAGCTTCAAATCCAACTGTGGTGTTTCTGAGATGAGCAGCAAAAGCACTTGCTCCTATCGCGATAATGTCATCCATGTAATCGGTCTCAGATGAATAAGACAAACCGGACTTGAATATTTCACCGTCTACAGCAAGACCGGCATGCCAGGCAAAGGCCTGATCCTCGGCAGACCATCTGGCGGATGAATCCGGTATAAGAAACTGGTGGCTGTTGAATTCGTAGTGATAGTTAGCCCTGACCGTTCTTACCCCACCGGAAATTCCCGCAGACAGCTGTCCGCAGATAACGGTTGACACACCGGCCAATGTCTCCCACTGCGATCCATCGGCATAAAGTACCGCCACTCCCAGTTCGGGTTCATCGGGATCATCATAAACAGTATGCGATCCCTCATAACCGAATTCACCGATCTTGGCAATTCCAGCACCGATAACAAAGGAACCGGCAGCGTATACCAGAGCAGCAGTACCATTGTCATTTGTCATGTAGGTTCTGGTTGTCTTTTCAATATCTGTTTGAATAACTCTTTCAGTCCATTGTATGCTTGAACCGGCAAGCTGAATATCTGTAGAAAGCGAGGCAGTCTGGGCAGGATTGTAAAAAATACCTGCCGCTTCCGAAACACCAAGCGCGCGAACAGAACCAAGAGCAGTCGTTGATGGTGTAAGACCGGGAACAATGGTTCCTATTGTTATTGAATCATAGTATCCAAATCCAAAAGCCTGAGTAACCATAATGGTAATGATGGCAAAATAGATGGTAAAATTTTTCATTCGTTTCTCCAGGGAGGTCGCAAGTTAGAGTTCAATATTTACACCAGCTGTAACAGCCGTAACAACATCGTCAATGGTTTCAGCGTGTGTAAATCCGAAAATATCTCCATTCCTACTTTCGGAACCATAATTGAACCCGACAGTTACATCGGTTCTTCCAAGATCAACAGTTGCCCCCAGGGAAAGACCTAAAGCGGTATTAGAGTCTGTTTCTCCACTGGAAGAAAGAACCACCCCGCCTCGAAAATAAAGATTATGATCCGGATGAATCCCGCCAAATGCATTGGCTGACCATGCTTTATTATCATCCATATCATAGATCCTTGCCTCTAATCCAAAACCCGGAAAGAAAGCGGCAATGTTACCCGTACGAACACCGACAGCAGCACTTGAAGGACAATTTTCTGTTCCGGAAGAGTATACTGCTCCAAAAGAAACATTGTTTCCCGCGGGTATTGAAGCACCGGCTCTCCAGGAAAACTCTCCTTCTTCTCGAGTCCATTCTGATAATGAATCAGGAATGCTTCCCCTGAAGTAATGTCGATAATATTCGTAGTTAATATCGCCAAGACGATATCCGGCAGACGCCCCGATGCTTACTCCTCCGGGAATAACCGTGGCAACACCGGTAGCTGCTTCCCACACCCCGCCGGATACTGTCAGGTTCTCAAAACCGGTAGTTACTGTATCCGGTGGCTCCGGAATAAAGAAATACTCTCCCTTGTAGGTATAGTCACGAACGTTGGCTATACCAAGAGCAATACTGGCTGAACCTGTATTTAAACCTGCCTGAAAACTGGAAGCACCCAGGCCGGCATAGGTCAGAGTATGCTTGCCGAGACCGTCATCTACCGATTGTTTAAGAATAAGAGGACCCATTGAAGCAGAAAAAGACGGATTGTAATTACTCAGTTCAGCAGGGTTACCGAACAGGTTCATACCACCAACATCAACTGACATTACCCCGCCGAATCCGTGCGAAACAGCATCCACACCGGGCATAGAACTACCCTGTCCCATAGCCGCAGGATAACCAAAACCCTGCGCAACCAGAGGCAAAAACAGGAGAAGTGAGAAAAAGGAAAACACAAGGTTCTTCATATCAGCCTCCTAAAGACTTCAGGGATTACTTTTCACCTCAATAATAAACATTTTCCGCCGTGCAAAAAACCTACTAGTTTTGTACGGTACTATAATAATTGAAAAGAAAAAAGAATGAGAAGGTTGTTCCCTCTGTCTTTAATTGTGGGATGTGTCATTTTTCTAGGAGCGTGCCTGACAATAGGCGTTGTGCAGTTACATCGCAGAATTGGACATGATCGCGGAAATGCGCCTGCTGTCGATATTTTTTCCACAGCAGACATGACAACAATTCCAACGGGATCAAGTTCGCTTCGCGGGATTTTGATACTGCATTATTCAACAACACATGGAGTTCGATTTTGTAATCCTGCGGCTTGCGATATCCTGAGATATTATAATATTAGATGCTATATATTTTCGCCTGGTGATATCGTTGTTTATATTATCAGATATTTTGTAATATCTAATGTGCAGGCAACTTAACCCCTTCATCAGGTATAGAATATCTGGATTAGTTATGTACGAGTTTATATTATTCTTCTGATTTGACAACACCTGCACTGAAAGTTTGATAGCAATGAATCTTGCAAAAATGTTTTCCAGCTACCTTAATCCTATCCAGCCCTCATTTCTGATTCTGTTTGTAACATCGAGATGCAACGCAAGATGCAACTTCTGTTTTTATGCTGATGAGCTAAATAAAGACAATGAACTGACAACGGAGGAGATGGAAAATATCTCAAAGAAATGCGGAAACATTCCTTATCTGCTCCTTTCAGGTGGAGAGCCTGTACTCAGGGATGATCTTGAAGAAGTGATTGGTTTCTTCATAA
>JAUVJW010000156.1 GCA_030596465.1 Candidatus Fermentibacteraceae bacterium
ATGTCCGAGAAGAACACCGAGTTCTCTGTTGAAGCTCCCCGCGATTGCTCCCCTGAGATAGGCCAGTGCGTTGCTTACAGCTTTTTCCGGGGTGTAACCCGCCGCAAGAAGAGTAGCACATGCAGAGGCAAGTGTACATCCTGTTCCGTGAACCTTGCCGGGAATAATCCTTGTGCCGGGAAACCATGTAATTCCATTTGCTGTCACAAGAACATCCGCAGGTTCACCTTCAAGATGCCCGCCCTTCAGAAGGACATTTTCAGCTCCCATTGCCCGAATTTCCAATGCGGCTTTTTCCATGGATTTTTTGTCTCTTACCGGTTTTCCAGTGAATGCCTCCGCTTCATCCAGATTGGGTGTTACCAGAGTAGCGAGGGGAAGAAGGTGTTTCCTTATTGCTGCTTCCAGGCTGTCCTCTGCAAGTCCGTCACCGGAACCGGCCACCATCACAGGATCCAGAACATAGGGAACAGTATTCAGCCTGTTCCTGATGACTTCTGCTACCGCTTTTACAGCGGCGCTGCTGCCCAGCATACCAGTTTTTATGCCATCGGGCAGACCATCATCGCAGGTAGCTTCCATCTGCCCGGCTATTATTTCAGGTGAAATCGGCATCCACGAATCTACTCCACCACTGTTTTGTATGGTGATCGCTGTGACACAGATACAACCGTGTCCTCCAAGGGCTGAACAGCTTTTTATATCGGCTGCCAGCCCCGCTCCACCGCTGGGATCGGTTCCACCCGCAAGAAGTATTATCGGTCTTGAATTCACTATGGCCTCTTTGCCTTTTTGTGTGTTAGGTTTCACTTAATCATGACTAGAAAAATAACACAAACTTTTGTTTTACTGCTGATACTGTTTGCGTTCGCCGGAAAAGTTGATGCGTTGTCTGAGCCTACTATAGATAAGGTAACCTTTTCAGGCAATCTTCCTCTTTCAGACAAATCTCTTCTTCGGGGAAGTGGTCTTCATGAAGGGGTTTCTATCTTCATGGTTTCCAGCAATCAGGTTCGTGGCGCCGTGGTCTCAAATATGAGAGCCCAGGGGTATCTGGATTGCCTGGTGAGTGTTGTCTGGCCCAGATGGGGAGTAGAGACATACGAGGTAAGAATTAATGTGATTCCAGGTCGCCAGAGCCTGCGCGGAGCGCTTATCTTCCTGGGAGACAGCACTCTTTCCGTCTCTGAGATGATAGAGTATTGCCCAATGGATTTCGGTACTCCCGTTTCTCCGGTTGATACAATCTCTTACAAGAGCGCTGTTCTGGGTCTGTATTCCAATCTCGGTTATCTGAGAGCTGATGTTGAGCTTGAGCTGGGAGCCTTCGCTGAGGATTCTACCGATGACCGCAGAAACATCCAACTTACACTGGAGAGCGGATCAGTCTGTTATCTTGGAGAAATTACTGTTACCGGACAGGAGAGCGTACGAGATGAAGTTGTTCTTCGGGAATTTGACCTTCAGCCCGGTGCCCCGCTGAACATGAAAAAAATGCGGGAAGGGCTTTCCTCCGTTTATTCCCTGGGTTTGTTCAGCAATGTCCAGATAGAGTATAACGGTCTCAATGAAGGCAGGGACACCATAGATGTAGTTGTTGATGTTACCGAGCAGGATTATATAGAGATTGATGTTGCAAGTGGCTATATTTCTCCAGAAGCTGTATTTGGATCTGTTTTCTGGCGACAGCCCAACATAATGGGCAACAACCAGACGCTGAAGCTGGGCGCAACATACACCAGATATATTGCCAGTGATAATTCAGGGAACGAATTTGAACCTCAGATAGTGTATGGGGAACCCTGGTTTCTTTCCTCAAGATGGAGTTCACAGCTGAAGGCCGATTACTACTATATGCAGAGAGATCATCAGGAGGAACGCAGTTTTGGAGGAGAGGTCAGTTTCTCAAGAAAGTTTTTGGATATCTGGAGATACACAGCAGGCTACAGAATCGAAAGGCTGAGATACCGATCAGCAATGGACGACTCCACAGAAATAGTGCAGGACTGGACAAATACTGCCAGAATCAGCAGTGGATTTACCCGCGATACAAGAATACCTTTGCTTAACCCGGTTAGAGGTACCTGGTTTAAGATCGCAGGCAGTGTTTCCGGTGGAATCGCTGGTGGAAATATTGATTTCTATACTGTGGATGGTGAGTACAGACTTTTCCTCCCTTTAACAAGTAAATTCGTTCTGGCAGGCAGGGCTGCCGGAAGTGTATCTCTGGGTTATGCGGGAAACATCAGTGTTCCCCCTGACGACAGGCTGTATCTGGGAGGTGGAACCACCGTCAGGGGTTATGATTTTCAGACTCTGGGTCCGGAGGATGCTGAAGGGAATCCACTTGGTGGTAATGTAATGGTTCTTGGCAATATTGAAACCAGGTTCTCTCTTCTTGGTAACCTGGGTGTGGTTCTTTTCTGCGATGCAGGTGGTGTATGGACTGAAGTACAGCAGATATCAAAAGGTAGTTCAGGATTCGGAACTGGCGTGGGGATTCGATACAATACGCTCATTGGACCAATCAGACTCGATTACGGATTTGCCCCTACATGGGAAAATTCACTCAAAAGAGGAAAGGTGTATTTTGCCATCGGCCAGGCCTTCTAAGAAGAAAAAAGCTCCCGGTTGTGTACTCACAGGTATTGTGGCGGCCGCTCTGGTTTTCGTTGCGTTTTATCTTCTGCTTGCTTCCGGTTCCCTGGGAGGTCTTATTCATTCCATTGTTCTTCAGACAACATCCGGTAATGGGGATGTAGTTCATGTATACGGTGGCTCATCAGATATATTCTCGTACATACGGGCTGATTCTGTTGTGGTTGCTAACGACAGGGGTCTTCGTGTGGCAATTTTCGGAGCTGATGTTAAAGGTGGTGCATTTGATTATCTGGTAAAGAGTGATGTGGAATGCATTTTCGTAGACAGTGTGATTATCCATACTCCAACTCCTTCCGATGGGCCACCTGATTCGTCACTGGCGCCAATTTTTCTTGGAACCATGTCTGGAATGGTGACCAGAACTGATACCGTCAAGGTTTCCTACGGCAGGGTTGTGGATGCCGATGGTCTTTTGCTTGTTGATTCCATGGAACTCAATGCAGGAATAGCAGATATTAAAAATATTGAGCTTGATATCAGAAGAGCTTCAGCCTTCATTCCTCTGTTTGGTATCGTTCAGGCATCAGGTTCTCTGTTTATCGACTCAACACGCACCACACTGGAGGGTTTCAATATTGACTGTCCTCCAGGTTCTCTCCTGCTCACCGGTTATCTTAATGCTGACAGCACTTTTGCTATGACTTACAGTGGATCGGTTTCTACAGGATTTCTCCCTGAGATCCCACCTGCTACAGCGATGATTGAAGGATATGGAGCCGGATCTATTATGAATCCTCTGGTTAACACAAGTCTTTCACAGGGAAGCGTGAATTACCTGGGTATGGTCTTCGATTTAGCGGCAGACAGTATTGTTTCTTCCAGGGAACAATGCACCCTGCATGGTTTTTCCATATCTGCGGATAGAGCATCAGTAAATGTCTACGGTCAGTTTGGGTTTTCCGACCTGACCTGGCGGGGGTCCATTATGGGCTCACTACTGTCCGCTGATCTGTCTGCTTACTTTCCGGAACTACCTTCAACTGATTTAACCTGCATAATGGCGGCCTCCGGTTCAGGAACAGGCAGCTGTTTTGATCATGGAAGAATTCAATGCCAGTTTGAGCAGAGCAGTGTCAGCGATTACCTGTTATCCAGTCTGATTGTTGACTGCGGAGTAGATCAGAGACAATTGTCTGGAACGATGGAGGCTGTTTTTGAGGGTGGCAGATTATCTTCAGAATTTTCCTCTTCTCTTGGTCTCGATTTTATGCCCGTGGCATGGAGCGCGAATGTGGATGCTTTAATTGAAGATTGCGGTATTTTAGCAGGTTTTACAGATCCTGTGGTTGCCGATGCCGGTGGATTAACTGTAAATGCATCCGGCCAGGGAAGTATATCGGCTTTTGCGGCAGACGGTGAGATTGGATTAGGTTTTTTCTCAGGTGATGGTATCAGTATAAAGAACACAGCCTTTTCAGGATCTTTTTCCAGTGGTGTATCGGGAATGCGGCTTAATGGAGTGTTTTCCGCGGATTCCGTCGCTGTATCAGATTCGGTTCAACTTTCAGCCTCGGGATTTACCGCAGATGTGGATGTATCGGGTACTCCAGCTGATTTTCAGGCTTCCGGAGCCATTGGTCTTCGCTCATTCCTGTACGATGACTTGAATTCCGGCGAACTGACTTTTACCGGGGATATCAGTATGGGAGACAGTGGAATCGAAGGCAGAGGCGGGCTCAATGTTGACTCTATTCTGATTGCGGGTACTTCTTACTCTCTTTCTGCGGTGTTTATCGCCGAGCCGGGTTCTGTCTATCTTGACAGTCTCAACCTGGGTGCGCCGGGAGATCTTTCTCTTGATCTTTCCGGTAATTTTCTATACGATGCCGATAGCTTGTCTTTTGCAATGGACGGTATAGCTCTAACCAGAGCAGGTAAGCTTCGTCTCATATCAGAAGGGGATCTGGAATTTGTTACAGGCAGTACAGGAATGACTCTTGATACCCTCTGGCTTGATCTACCCTCCGGGGAAATCACTGCCGAAGGATGGATGCATGGAGATTCTCTCAATACGTCGGCGGTTCTTTCCGGTGTGGATATAGCTTCTTTTACATCTATGCTGGGTATCAGTGTTCCGATTTCTGGAATACTGGGGGTTGAATTCTCTTCAACAGGAACAATGGGGGATCTTCAGACGGTTCTCTCAGCGAATATTCAGCACCCTACCTATGATGAGTGGGATCAGTCTGACAGTCTTACTATCGATATTCATTCTCTGGAGGATTCTCTTGTTGTGGATGGTGTCTGGACCTGGACCGGTGGTGTGAGATCAGGTTTCAGGATTGCCCTGGATCAGATATGGGATGAGGATCACAGACTGGATTTAGAACTTTCCGATGTGGTCTGGCTGGAGGCTGAACTCACGGGAGTGGGAGATGAACTTTTCTACCTGTTGCCCATGCCATTCAAGACAAGTGGTGCCAGTGTTAGTGCCAGAGTAGAGTATCAGAGGTGTTCCGCTGAACTTTCTGTTGGTCTGGCATCCCATTTTCAGAGGCTTTATC
>JAUVJW010000222.1 GCA_030596465.1 Candidatus Fermentibacteraceae bacterium
ATATTGCTCTGAAGGGAGCAGTATCAGTGGGAGTTTCCAGTAGAAGTTTCGCTATGGCGAATGATACGCTCACTGAGGCATCTGCCGCCTTTTCAGCAAGCTCGGCCCTTTCCGGAGTTCCCGGCGGTAGAAGAAGAGCCGCGGATGTATACATCCCCGCCGCACCGGCTCTGTCACCTTTCAGCAACAGAGAATCAGCTATCGCATCTTCTCCGGCGCTTCTTTCCTGATTACTGATCGGTTGTGGCACATCTGCCACTGTACCGCAGGAAATAATCAGGAAAGTGCATAAAACGAAGAATGGTTTCAACTAACTCTTTTCCTTGTGTCCGTACTTTGCAAGTTCCTCAAGCAAATCGTGATTATCAGGCGCAGCCCTTAGAGATGTCTCAAGCAGCTCAACAGCTTTATCATGTTGATCCAGTGCGGTAAGTGCCCGTGTATAGGCTATGGCAGTTCTCACCGATGGATCTCCGTCAGCTAACGCCTTTTTCAAAAACTCAATGGTTTCCTCTGCTCTGCCGGTGCTCACCATGAGCATTCCCAGACCGGAAACAGCTGGTTCAAGATCTGGAGAAATCTCCAGAGCTTTACGGAACAGCTTCTCTGCCTCGTCCATGTCTTCCATTGCGGTTTTAAGGTGAGCTGTATTGCACAAAAGTTCAGAATTATCCGGCGAAAGGTTTAAAGCCTGGCTGAAAAGAGACTCAGACTCAGTGTACTCTCCACGGTTGAAGTGCCCAATAGCCCTCGTGTTTAAATCGAGAATCCGATCTTCCTCTGCTTTATCGGCAAATCTTGTGGTAAGATCAACCATCTGGCTGGTCATATCAGTGTTAAGCTTAAGTCCCTTTTCTAGTTCCTTTTCAATTTTTTTAAGGGAACTATTGGATTCTGTAATGTTTTTTTCTGTTTTATCAAGCATGGCACCGGTGGTCTCCGAAAGGGATTTCATTACCTCAGAGAGGTTTTCACCCATCTTCTCTATCTTATCCGGAACTTCCTTCACAATACCCAATACCTGGTCACCGGATAATACCATCTGTTCTTTCATCTCTGACATTCCGTTAGACAATGTATCAACATACTCCCTGTCCTCAGAAATTTTCAGTATTTCCTCAAGCTTGGTGCAAAGCTCTGTGAGTTTCTGCTCCACAGTCTCCATTGGGTTTAAAGAATCCCCGTCCTTGAGTTCTTTCAGCTTATCTGTCATCGTCGAAGGAAGCTGTTCAAAGGACTCAACCAGACCCGACAATATGGGTTTCAACTCTTCCATTACCCCCGCCTCACCAATTGCGGCAGTAACTGCGTCAATCTTCTCTACAACTGGAGCCAGATCGATGGGAACAGGAGCTTCCTGGGTCTTTATCTCCCTTACTGCAGGAAGGATTTCACCGGAAAGAACATTTTCAATGGCCTGAAGCTTCTCAGATATGGCACTCGGCAACTGAGAATCAACAGATCCCTGCTCTGGTGTCTGCCTTTCAAGAATAACCTTAAACTCTTCAAGTTTGTCGAGAAGCCGGGTCATATCCATCAAAGTGGCTTCGCCGGCTTCCGTTGATCCGGCTGATTTCATAGCTGGTGCTATATCCTCTGCGAGAACGGAGTGGATGGCATCCATCTTCGCTCCCAGTGTCTCAACTTTTCTGCCAAGGCCCAAAACCACCTTTCCAAGCTCCATAAGAAGCTGCTCTGTGGTCAATCCAGTGGAATTCTCGGCCATTATTTCCTCCAATTTCTTATATTGTATGAAATCATTTTTAATGAGCTACCTCTGTAAACAGACTTCCCTGTCTTCTGGCTTAACTCCGGGTGTTTTTCAGAGATGAGTCTTGCCGCAGCATCTGCTTCGCGGACAGCGCCCATACATCCAAGAGCATATTCAAGCCTCTTAAGGAAGCCGGGATCAGTTGTTCTTTCGTAGGCTTCCCGCCAGACAGAACATGCGGCAATCCTCTGTCCCGAAAGCCATAAGGCTTCTCCCAGAGACATTGGATCTGAAGAAACACTGGCAGACAGAAGAACCTGAAAAACCTTACCTTCCCGTAACCGGGCATGGGCTGAATCTGATTTGGAATCGCGGAGCGAGACCTCGTTTCTCAGTTTCAGTAAAAGATCAGAATCACCCCTCGCAAATGTGAATGCCTCAGTTATCCTTCCCGCCATAAGCAGCAGTTCGACCACCTGAGAAACAGATAGAGAACCATCCTCGTTTGCTGTAGGTATAAAAACATCAACAATTCTTCCGGCGGCGTCCCGGTTTTCTTCCGAACCCTCTTTTAGAATATCCAGAGCAAAACCAAACAATTCTTCTATAGATTTACATCGGATCAACATCTCAACGGCAGCAGAAACCTCATAGTTCTCTGCATTCCCCGGCCCCTCAGGAAATAACTGACCGATAGCTGAAGAGGCCTGTTCCCTGCTGGAGCATAACTCCAAAAAGTCCATTCTGTAACCTTCGTCTTCGATGATATCCCTGAGAAGAGCTTCTGAACGATCAACGCCAAACTCGGCCAGAGCCTTTCTTACTTCATGAGCCTGTGGAATATGCTCTGTTTCCTCCGCAAGTATTTCCAATTGCCTCAGGGCGTCCAACGCCTTTGAATTTTTCCATGAGGCAAGCGGCTTCTCTATCATTTCAACCGGAAGACTGATACCGGATGGCAGATGGCGACAAATGAAACCCTCTGAGCTGCATGAAGAAAGCAGAAGAAGCATTCCAAGAACCTCATCGCCTGCCGCGAGTTCGGAGATTCTCTCAGCCAGATCCGGTTGCATACACAGGGCTCTTATGA
>JAUVJW010000092.1 GCA_030596465.1 Candidatus Fermentibacteraceae bacterium
ACATCATTCTTGTTTACATTAAACTCTGGTACTGCATACTGGTGCTCGTTGCTTCGTATTATTGGTAACATTATCCAGCCTCCTCCACTAAAGGGTTATGGAGGTAGCATGACAGGTTTAGAAGCTGAAGTCAAGACGCTAGCGCACTAACTCTCGTTGTAGGGTTAACGACCTCATCGACATCTTTCGGCTGATCCGGATTGAGCATTTTTGCTTCTGCAGCTAAGACATCCTGCAAAGAACTCTCAGTTCCTTCAATCTGACTCGATAGCACAGCTTCTTTTCGAATGTACATGTATACAAAGAGTCCTGGATTCGGTAGAACGAAGATAGATCCATCCAACCGTCCCAATGCTCGATCAGCTTTGGATAGTTGCTCTTGTAATCTGCCATCTACTTGAACAGGGGGTACCGGTGGTAATGATTCCGGAAAAAAAGCACTATACCCGCGAGGTTGTTTAATGTATCTACCTGCTCGATTCTTCATGTGTCCTTTCTTTGCTAACCTGAGAGCCTTCAATCCCTTTAATTAGAACAAAAAACTCTCTCATGTTAAAGCATATCCTTAATATGGTAAAAACCAGGGCGCTTAGGAAAGGCTGCTATTAATATGATAAGTAGCCCTTGTGCTACAAAGAGGTCTCAAAAGTCTGACAGCAAATAGAATGATGTGATAATAAAAGTCCCGGCATTGCTGCCGGGACAATACTTTGGTAGCGGGGACAGGATTTGAACCCGATGAGGGTAACAGAATCATTCTAACAGCACAGTAGACTTATATAGGTGTAAGACTGGGAGTTAAGAGATTACAACGCCTCGGTATTAGGGTTTAGCAAAACTGATGCATGGCCCTCGGGAAAAGCTTCTTTTTTTATCACCACCGTCAGGAGTGCATTCGTATCTGTACAATATGTACATTATCAATGTACATTTTCTCTTCTTAAAAATTTATCAAAATGTGGAACAGTGAAAGCGATCAAACCTCGTCTGGGAGTATATGCTATCCCCTTCTCTATTATTTCTTTCCTAATCGGGGCTGCCTGTTTTACATCTAAGCTCATTCTTTCAGCAACTTCCATAGAAGTACAGGTTTCTTTGTTCAACTCGGCCATTGCAAAAGCATAGTATAATTGTCTTTCGGTCAGTTTCTCCATCCTTATTCGGAAAAAATCTCTATCCAATGTTTCCCATACCAGCACTGTAGCCTTTTTTGCATCAGCAAGAGTAATGGCTTTACCCTCAGCAATTTGCCATGAGCAATAGCCCCACAACTGAAGATAGTATGGATAGCCTTCTGTCTCTTCATAAACGTACTCTAGTGCTGTTTGCTCGAATACTACTTCTTCTGTTTCGGCTGGCTTTGATAAAGCCGTTATTGCATCTTCTTTACCAAGTTTTCCAATATACGGAAATTTGAATAACCGCTCAATGTATGTTTTTGAACTGCCAGCCAACTTAGCAAGCTGAGGAAGTCCTGCTCCAAACATAACAAGGGGCAGCTGGCGTTGAGAAATTTTATGCAAGGCTATTATTAGTGCCGTCAGGTCATTTTCATCAAGCAGGTGAATTTCATCTATTAGTATCACCACAGCCGTATCTCGGCTTTTTGCAGCATTCCCAACTGCCACAATTAAATCTGTCAGATCAATAGAAATATCTCCGGTAGCTTGTTCAGGGGAAAGACTGATATCGACGTCGCCCATGCTTACTTTGAATGAGCCTGCAAATGCCCTCAGATACTGAAATGCATGCTTCACCTCATCCTGTATTCTCCTTCGAGTATCCATCTTGTTTAGAAGTCTGTGAAACTGCTTTGATATTGTCTCTGCAAATGAATGCGTTCGATCAATCTCAAACATCACGGTTTGCGTCCTTAGATTAAAAGATATCTGTTCAATCCTATTAAGAAGCACTGTTTTACCAACACCTCTTAATCCCAGCAACATCATACTTTGGGCACTTCTCCCAGCACTTACTCTTTCTATTGTTATTTTGGCGGATTCAAGCATCTTTTGCCGCCCTGCAAGCTCTGGTGGTGGAGATCCTGCTCCCGGGCTGTACGGATTATCTACTTCTCTCATTTGTCACTACTCCCAGATCCCAGTGTCATTGAATACTGCTATTCAGCGTACTTATTTGCCCGCTTCTCTATTTCTCAACCTCTATCTTCTTCTTTCCGAAAGAGTATAACAGAATCTATAACGGTTAGGTCTAGTTTGGTTATATCTACCTAACTATCCTAACTTCTAGTGTATTCTCTAAAAAGGCAATACAGAATCTATAACTGTTAGTGCTAGTTTGGCTATATTGACCTAACTATCCTAACTTCTAATGAATTCTCTAAAACAGCAAAACTAAATCTATAAATGCTTAGATAAGTTCGTGCTAAAAGATGAACATTGGAATACCGCTGAACAAACCACAAAAAGATCTGGTCATCAAATGCATTACTGCGATTAGAAAATCCCGGCACTTGCGTACCGGGACAATACTTTGGTAGCGGGGACAGGATTTGAACCTGCGACCTTTGGGTTATGAGCCCAACGAGCTACCGAACTGCTCCACCCCGCGATTGAGGAGCAAATATAGTGCCGGAAGGGGAAAAAGTCAACTGGACGGCTATATATCCATTCCCAGGGAAATTCTGTGTGTGTTCCCAAGATCTGCATAGGGTTTCCAGGCATAATCCAGAGAAAATTGATTGTACTGTGTACCCATTCCAAAACCCATAGCATCCACAAAACCGCCACCGGCATTGTCTGCGGTGTCTTTTGCGGAAAGACTCCATCCTGTTCTCAGGGCAAGCATTTCAACTGGTTTGTATTCCACACCAGCTGCCACATCAAACTCTCCCTCAAATGGCATTGTGGCGTCTGCTGCAAAAAGAAGGTTCCCGTTCATGAGCGATTGGGATACTCCTGCCGCTATCTCTGTGGGCATTGGATCGTTTTCTCTGTAAAACGCCTTTGTCTGAACTCCGGCATTCCTGACAACAAGAGCACTGGTAAAACCTTGCAGTGCTGATGGGTTGTACATTCCACCCAAATCGACACTGAATCCATTGGCATTGTAACTGTCAATCTGTGAGTAGATGAATCTTCCAGTGGCTCCTATTGAAATGGTCTCTGTAAGAGACTTTGCCCATGTCCCGGCCAGGGCTATGCTGCTGGAGGTGAACTGTTCTCCGGTTCCCATGGGGTCTTCCATTGTGGTTCTTTCAAAATTTCCACCGTAAAAGTAGTTCAGGGAAACGCCTATTACATCATTCTCCCTGGGGTTTACCCACCCGGCAAAACCTGCCTGCATATCCATCATGTAGCTTGTATAGGTAGTAGTCAGTTTACTGTCTGTTGTTTTAGCAGAGGCGGCCGGATTCCAGTACAGAGAAAGAGGATCCCCGGGGACCGCTGTAAATGCTCCTCCCATTGCAACCGCACGGGCTCCCGCAGGAACCTGAAGAAAGGTGAATCCTGTTGTTCCCCCGGCGCTGGCCGAAAGGATTATGAACAATACCATAGCACAAGTCAGTTTCATATCACTCTCCTGTTATTGCTGAGTCCGGTTCAACCGGAACTGAATTCTCTAATTCCTGCTCGAAAGGCCTCATGGCAAAAAAAACATAAACACTTTCTGCCGTGGCTCCGTAAAGCATATCCAATGCAGTGACCGTCACGGTGTAAGCCACTGGCTCAGATCCTGTGATGAACTGCAACACAGGCAGATCAGCCGAATCCTTGTCTACAATATTCAGATTCCCCCCATTGAGTTCCAACCCAAGATAAAGAACAGCATTTCCTCCTACCCCGCAAAGAACACCCTCAAGGTTCGGTCCGGGGTAAATAAGAATAGTGAAAGGCTCACTAATAGACAAATATAAAGCCCTGCTCCACTGAGAGGTGTATCCGCTGAAAAAGTATTCATCCTGAAAGGATTCCACCTCTTCAGAAAGACTGCAAAGACAAGTCATTAAAAGAATAATACTCAAAATCAATCCTTCATGCCTGATCGGGAATAACTGGCAACCAGGTGTTTCTGTGCAAGCAGGAAAAGCACAAGCAGTGGCAGAATACTGAAAGTGGATGCTGCCATGAGTAGCTGATAATTGCTGGACTGCTCCTGATTGAAGTAACTGAGCCCCACCTGGAGAACTCTCAGTTTTTCTGAATGCGTCACCACCAGTGGCCACATGAAGCTGTTCCATGACCCGACAATATTGAAAAGCATAATTGTTGCTATAACAGACTTGGAGAGAGGCAGGGCAACTCTCCACAGATAACCGAACCTGCTGCATCCATCAAGTCTTGCTGCCTCGAAAAGTGACTTTGGAAGAGTCTTGAAGTGCTGCCTGAGAAGAAAGATACTGAAAACATTGGTTATCCAGGGTACGATAAGCGCAAGATAAGTATCTATCCAGCCCAGTTTCGCAAGTATCACATAACTGGGAGCCAGATATACCGGCTGAGGAACCATCATCGTGGATAGAAATAAGAGAAACAGCTTGTCCCGACCGGGGTACTCCATAGTGCCAAATGAGTAAGCTGCAAGAGAAGTGGTTATAAGAACTCCGATGAGAGTAAGGCTGGTTACAATAATGGTATTCAGAAAGTACCTTGCGAAAGGCACCCTGTTCCAGGCTTCCACATAGTTGTGTACCCCTCCCTGTTCAAGGCTGGTGGAAATCATCCAGAGAAAGGGCATAAGCATGATAATACCACCGGCAAGAAGTAAGAATTGCTTGAGAAGCTGTCCCGATTTCATGAGTAGTGTACCCGCCTCTCCCCAAATCGCCGCTGGATAATGGTTAGAACAAGAAGCACAATGAACAGAAATACGCTGATGGCGCTTGCATATCCCATATCAAACCGGTCAAAGGCCTTCTGGAAAAGGTAGAAAACAATAACATTGGTTGTTCCCAGTGGTCCTCCTCCCGGAGGTGGAGTCATCACATAAACAAGGGCAAAAGTCTGGAAGGATGCTATTGTACTCATAATTAAAACATAGAAAGTCGTTGGAGAAAGAAGTGGCCATGTAACATGGCGGAAGGTTCCCCATTTCCCTGCACCATCCAGCTTTGCCGCCTCATAATAATTGTTGGGAATATTCTCAAGACCCGCCAGGAACAGAACTGTGTTATAACCTATACTCTTCCATATACTGACAATCATCAGAGAAACCAGAGCAAGACTGGGCCCCGCAAAAATCCCCTTCGGCTGAAATCCCATTGGAGAAAGCATCATCTCAAATATTCCTCTGGGTTCGCGGAGCCACATAAGAGGATCTCCTCCCAGGGCAATAATAATTCCATTGATCGGACCGGCTTCCGGTTTAAAGAGCCATGTCCACACAACAGACACCGCAACGGCCGAGGTAACAACCGGCAGAAAGTAGATTGTTCTGTAAAAAGTCTTACCCCTGAGTTCTCCTCTTAGAAGCATTGCGAGAACAAGAGGAATAGCTATTCCAGCAGGCACAACACCAAGCACAAAAAATACCGTATTTGAAACACTATTCCAGAATCGGGCATCGGTAAACATTCTTTCGTAGTTTGAGAAACCCACAAATCCGTGAAAGCCTCCAATATCATAATCCGTGAAAGAAGCAGTGAAACTGGCAATAATTGGGATCGTTCTGAAGCAGATGACAATGATAAGTGCTGGTAGAATATACAGATAGGGGGATATTCTTGAACCTGTTCTCATTTTTTTCTTTCAGTGAATGAAGGTACTTCTAAAGTTGATAGACTCTCCATCAGTATACAGGAAAATATTGCCTTGGCGATCAGTTCGCAAGATTCCCGCTCCGGTGCTTTCCCAGCCCTGAATAACATCCCTGTGAGGATGGCCGAAGGGATTGTTTCTGCCACAGCAGAATACGGCAAATTGAGGGGCGGTTTTTCTGAACCAGGGAGGAAAGAGCGAACTTCTACTGCCATGGTGGGGCACTTTCATAACTGTTACCGGGGTCTGGGTTGGAGTCATTCGTATAATGGTCTCATTTTCAATATCTCCAGTTAAAAGAAGAGTGAAATTGCCACAGGTTACCAGGAAAACAGCAGAGGCCTCATTTGGACTACTGGCGCCACGTTCAATCCATACTACTTCAAGAGAGACTTCATCTGACAAATTCCATCTGTCCTCTCCGGAAAGAACCGAATATCCGCAACCGGAATCAAGAACGTATTGAAGCAAACCTTCGTACACCGAAGACGCAAAATCAATTCCGGGATCATAAAGCATGTCGCAATGAAATACCTCCAGAGCATCCCTGCACCCGCCAATATGATCTGCGTGCGGATGTGTAAAAATAACCACAGACAAAGAATCAATTCCGCATTCTTTCAGTCGCTGTACAACAGGCGCCCTCATTGCACCTGTGCCCGGAGGACCTCCATCAATCAACCATCTGCTCTCCCCGGCCTGAAGAAATATGGCATCTCCGTTGCCTATGTCTAGAAATATCACTGTAAGGAGAGTATCGGCAGGCAAACCCTCTATAAGAAAATGGGAGGTCTCCGGCGGAACATCCGGACTTGTTGCTACTATATAAGGAAGCAGGGTTTCAAGTGTTGCTGGACCTATCCCTGAGACATAAACAAGCTCATCCACGGAAGCGAAGAACGATATGGTTTCTCTGTACTCAACTATTGCCGATGCTGTAGAATGGCCAATGCCGTGCAATCTGCGAAGCTCTTCCTCCGAAGCGGAGTTCACATCCAGAGGAAGAGGGTCCAAAAGCGTTGATATCGCAGCAACCAGCAATAATAACATGATAGGACTTGACACCCGCTCTCGGGTTAGAGAATGTATATGCTCAATATACTTGAAACAAGGAGGAATTCCATTTTGAATAAATACTTTTTTGTAGGCCTGATGATTTTTTCAACCCTTGCATCCGCCGGACATTTGCGCCTGGAGGACAGAGGTTATGATACTATTGCTTATGTCCGTGAAGATGGAAGAATAGAGGATGCATCTTTTTTTCCGCTGGGCAGAATTGTAACCGAAGAGGATACTGAAAGAATCCGTATTGAAGATGCAAGTTTCAACACTCTGGGCTATGTGGATGAAAATGAGTTTCTTGACAGTTTCGAAGACCGTATTTTTGAATTAACATCAGACGGAAGACTGAAGAATCATCGTTTCCGTGATGTTGCAATTATCA
>JAUVJW010000009.1 GCA_030596465.1 Candidatus Fermentibacteraceae bacterium
CTGGATTCTGAACAGGGCACATCCTGTGAGGTTAAAACCGCGGACGGCTGGGTTGAAGTCTCACAGCAGAACTACTACCGGTTTGTGGTTCACCCCAGGATTTTGTTTGAAGTGCCTGGAAGAGTTGATGCAACCTACTGGAATACTCCACGGGATTCTCTTGCCAGTACTCCGAGAGAGTATCTGAATTACGAGCCGGACAGCTTGTTCGGGCAATCACCGGATCATTTTTTCTGGCGGGAATTTATACCTTCAGACTCATCCGGTGGAAGAACTCTTGAAGAGCGGATGATAGATGCCGATACCTATGAGGAAGCTGTAGTCCGTCTTTGCAACTTCCAATCCCACTCCCAGCCCGGCGGAAGAATGTCATTCGGGTACATGACAAATGATCTGCAGCCTATGACTATTTTCAGTAAAGCATACGGATCCTGCGGAGAACAGTCCATTCTGCAAACTGCGTTGTGCCGTACTTTTTTTATTCCTGCTTATGTTGTGGGCTGCCGGGGTGAGGATCATCAGTGGAGCCAGTATCTTGATCCTGTAAGTGAAAGATGGAATCACTGGGATATAAACTACGGCATCTCTGGAATTGGCAACCTGTGGGTTTCAGGCGAGGGAATTAACCATAGCCGGAAGACGATTTCCACCATATCGGCTTTTGGTCCGGAGGGAGTAGTCTGGCCGGTGACCAAAAGCGTTCTGACCCCGGCCGGTTCAGGCTATATGGAGGGAGATTCCGGGTATACACGCACTGCTCATGTGTGTGTTCTGGTCGAAGACCCGGATGGTCTGCCGGTTGGCGGAGCCATGGTTATGGTTAAGTCACACTGGGAGAACGCAAATGCAGTAACATCATTTGATTACACAGATGACTCGGGAAATTGTACCTTTGAGCTGGGCTGGGAGCCTAATGGAGGCTATACCATTGATGTTGTTTCCGCTTTCGGATCAGCGGGAAGTTCAAATATTGGTTTTACAGAAGACAGCCTTTACTCGGTAAGTTACACAGTGCCGTACCGTGTACCGAAGAAACAGCAGATATCTTTACCCGCTTCTGATTCTTCAACGGGTATTGCCGTTCGGGAGATATTCTACCCTGTTCCGTATTTTACCGGATCTCTTTACTCCATTGGAAGCGAGAATGAAGACTTTCTTCGGAATTCCGACTGGGTTCCATGGCGAGAGTCTGCATCCACAGGTGAAGTGATATACATGGATGGAAGGAACTTCAGGAATTACAGAAACGGCTTTAACTGTAATGCTGTATTTAATCCATTCGTTCCCGCTGTCGGCGACAGCTGCTTTGCGGTTCTTGATAACAGGAACAGTATGTTTACCTGGCGGGAATACACTGTACCTCCATTGATGAATTCAGAGATGGCAAGCGCACCTGGCTGGCTGGATAACCGGGTAAGCCGGAGAATGCCGGTGGCAGGGTCATGTATTCCTGCTAATGGGATCAGTTTCGATGACAGCAGTTCACACTGGATAGAAAACTATCCCGATATGGAGATACACCAGGATGATCCCGAAGACCCGCTTTCCTCTGAACTGGTTATGGGTCCGTTCAGAATTCCTTCCGGGGAGAGAAGCCTGAGTATTGGGACTGTCAGTGATGAGTCCGGACTTGATCTGGATCTTTTCCTTTTTGTGGATCGCAACGGGAACAGAAAAGTGGATGGCCTGATGGAACTTCTCGCAAGCTCCACATCTCCCTCCTCCAACGAGATTGTTTCTATCACAGAACCGGATACATCGGCAGTTTACTGGATCTATCTTCACGGCTGGAAGGTGGAAGAAGAAGGAGGAACTATTGATCTGGGACTTTCCTTTGAGCCGGAGATGATTACTGTTTATTCTCTGAGCCCAATGGGATACCAGAGTATTCTGCCGCAGCAGTTCAGCTTTGAAGCAGTGGACTCATACAATACAGGAGATATTTTTCTTCAATCAGGAGAAACTGTGATCTTTCCCGAGAAAGAGGAAGACCGGTGGAATTTCAAGGTTCTTTCTCCGGATGAATTTTTCACGGAGGGTTCTGTTGATTTCTTCCTGAGCAATGGTGATTTTGTGGAGGAGGTGCGGTGGGATTTTTCTCTGGACAGTATACCACCGGAGCTTTTCATCTATTCCGCTGAAGTTGATCATTCAACCATGCAGGCACTGATTGAGGTTGAATGTACCGATACATTGTCAGGAGTGGAGCAAATCACATTATCTATGGATTCGGTTGAAAGCGCGGAGCTTGTACTCAGGGGAGATTCGATATGGAATTGCAGAATTGATTTCCTGCCTTTTGCAGGGGAAGCTGTTTTAGTTGAGATCCGTGCTGTTGATTCAGCAGGAAACGAGACGAAGGAAGACTACGAGATAAATGTTCTGCAAAGGCCGACTGTGGTATTCAGTTCAGTCTATCCTTCAGGAATCGTGTATGATCACACTCCCGTCCTTCAGGTATTTACAGATATCCTGAACAACCCCACAGGATGGAGCGCTGCTGCCACTCTATCAGGTGAGACATTCCGGGAAGAAAATATTCCCTGTACAGTTGACGGGAATATTGTTCAGGTTCTTGTTGACGAACTGCTTGATGATGGTAACTACCGTGTCAAGGTACAGATAATAGAATCAAATGGACTTATTCTTGGAGAGCACAGCTGGGAATTTACTGTTGAAACTATGACATCAACCAGATAGCCAGTTGACTTCCTGTTTGAGTCCTTCCTCGAGGGAGACGGAGGGTTTCCATCCCATTTCCGTAAAAGCAAGTTCCGCGGAGGCCCAGGTGTCCGGTACATCTCCCAGTTTGCTCTCTGAAAACTCTATCTCGATCTTTCTGTCCATTACTTCCGCGAGGGTCTCAATGGTATGGAGCAATGTGACCCGGTTGCCGCCACCCAGGTTCATTGCCAGACCCTTTGTAGAGTTTTCCGCAAGCCTCAGTCCGTTAATGATGTCGTCAATGTAGGTAAAGTCTCTGGTCTGTCTGCCATTACCGAATACTCCGATGGCTTTGCCGTTAAAGGCAGATCGGATGAAACGGTTGAAGGCCATGTCTGGACGCTGACGGGGACCGTATACTGTGAAGAAACGAAGACTGACAGAAGGCAGACCCATGTTTGCGGTGTAAAGTCTTACAAGATTTTCCGCAGCCAGTTTAGTTACACCATAGGGGGAGTGGGGTATTGGTACAGTTTGGTCTTCTGTCATGGGAAGAACTTCAGGAACCCCGTAAATAGACGATGACGATGCATAGACAAAGTTTTTTATCCCTCCTCTGTCGTAAGCCCATTCAAGAAGATTTTGTGTAGCGTCTATGTTGTCTCGGGTGTATATACGGAAGTCACTGCCCCATGATTTTCTTACCCCTGCCTGAGCCGCAAGGTGGTAGATAACAAGTTCATCAGAACTGTCTGTGAAGTTGTTAAGGAACCCAAGATTTGCAGACAGGTCTTTCTCCAGAAGGGTAAAAGAAGGGTTCTGCAGAGCGGACGCTATGTTGCGTCTTTTTATGTTCACATCGTAGTAATCCCGGAAGACATCAATACCAATAACTGAAGCACCCTCTGAAAGAAGTTTGTCTGTTAGAGTACTGCCAATGAAGCCGGCGCAACCTGTCACCAGATACTTTTTCATACTATTCTCCGCTGTCTTCGGTGATACACCAGTTCGCCTGTCCTTTGTTGTTCAGGTGAAGCAGGTAACGCATTGAGCCCACCTTTACCGCAACCGGTAGAAATCCGGGACCGAATGGTGCAAGGCTGGTGAACTGACCGGGTGCCGGCAGCGTGTCCAGAACAAGATCCACATGGGGTTTGGGGACAGGGTTTGTGGGGTACTCTGTCATGTGGGTAATCAGGTGTTCGCGCAGTTCCAGCCAGTCAGTGCCCTCATAGGCAAAACCCGCGGCACGGTAGTGCCCTCCGGCACTGGAGAAAATGTCTTTCATGCTGACAAGGAAGCCTGCCATGTTCCAGTCTCCTATAGATCTGGTATCTCCCGATAATTTACCGTCTTCGCGCCGGGTAACAATAATGGTTCCCCTGCGGTAAATCTTGCATAGTCTGCTGGCTAAAGTTCCACCCATTCCCCCCGGCACTTCCTCAAGAAAAACCAGGATCATACCAAGGGCATCGGCTTCCGAATCCTTGTGTTTGATGGCATTTGTAACCACATCGCTGAGCAGGTGTCCTCTCTCTTCGCTGTTTTTCTGCATGGTATTCCAGAGATTCAGACACCAGGCGGTATCGTAGCTGAACATGAAATCAATCATGGAAGAAATGCCGGAACTGTCACCCTTTCCTATGGTGCTTGTTATTTGCTGGCGAACCATTGCCCCCGTCCAGGCATACTTGCGACAGGGCCACTTCTTCAGAAGAAGCTTCAGGCCTTCAGTGAGCTTCGATGTGTCAATCAGGGAGAAGCAGTGGAGGAGGTATCTGTTCCATTCAGTGAATGGCACACGGTCACTCACTGTACCCAGGGCTACTGCTGCCAGCAACTGAGGGTCATTATCCCATTTGGGGTAAATGTGAGAGAGTGCTGCATAAAGTACACCGCATCCCGCCAGATCTGCCGCGGCTCCTCCGGTGACCTGGGGGTCAACCATTCCATGGGCCGGAGGCAGGGGGGGATTAAGAGTGTGGTGATCTGTGATTACAATTCTCGCGCCCATGTTCCGTGCCCAGGTAATTCCTTCAACCGCGCTGCAACCGTAGTCAACAGTCAGCAGAAGATCTCCAGGCTCAAGTATTCCTTTGAGTCTGCCGGGTCTTATGCCGTATGTCTCGATCTCTCTGCGGGGAACGATTGGTATAACATGAAAGCCTTCATTTCTAAGTATTCGAAGGCCAACAAATATACCTGTAATTCCGTCCATATCGTCGTGGCCGTAGATAACGATTTTACCGCCCCGCTTTTTTAAAGCGGTGAGTTCTTCCCGAAGAATATCCAGATCAGGCAGCAGTTTACCCCAGTCGGGTTTTGAGGGCAACCAGTGGTTAACAGGATCTTTTGCTTCGGGAAATCTACTTTTAAGAACAGCTCTGGCCAATGGGCTCAACCTGGTTCTTCTCATGATACGCTCGCAGTCGAATGTTCCCAGGCGTGCCATTATATCGCTTTCCGTATTATATTATTGCTATTCCGCTTTTCTTTCTGACCGAGTAAGATTACAGAGTTTTGTGCCGCTGTCAACGGAAAAATCAGTTGACAGTTGATTCCATTTCCTGAATTTCTTCGCGGGCTCTGGCTCTGTACTCTCTAAGTAACTCAAGAGCCTCATCATCATCAGTGTATCTGAGCCTTTCGTATGGATCCAGCTCCGTACGGTTCAGGAATGGTCCGATATTAACCTGTAGACCAATAGTGTACTTTGTGTTCTGCATTACATCCTGTCCGTTGGATGTGGAATCGTTTGACACAAACAGGTGTTCCAGCTCGGAGGCGGCCGTCATTACACTGACGTAGTTGTTCAATCTGTAGACACCGCCGGCATTAAGATCCCGGCCATCCCATTCCACAATGACCTCGCTGACAATGCTGGGGTGTATGAGGACGCTTCCAAACACACCGGGCAGGGGGTTATCCCATCCATCCGCCGCCTCTGATGACTGCGTAAACCGACCGGTGCCGAAGCCGATGTTCAAACACATCGGGAATGAAACAAAGTAGCTGAAATCTTTGCTTATCAATGCGTAAACGCTGAAATTCTGTGCATTGGGGTAGTGGTATAGACTGTCACCGGGGTTGCGATAGAACTCGTAGTCCTTCTCGCCGATGATGTTTTCCACTCCAATAGAGATTCCCGGTCTGCTGAGGGTTTCTTTAAGCAGCAGCCCTCTTGCAGTGCCGGAAAAGCCGGCCTCTCCCAGATATGTACCCCCGATTTGTCCCCTTTCGAAGAGACCGATTTCAAGGTATCCGGCAGCCGTAATATTCATGTTGGAGGCGCCTGTAGAATCTTCTATGGAATAGGCTGTTCCCCCGCCGCCGATGGCAATTTCGGTGTGCTTGAGCAGATCTGCCGATGGTGTATCCAGCAGCCCGTAGTGAGAAAAGGGTAATCCTCCGGCAAACGCAATAAGCGGTAACACAACAACAGCAACTGTTACCAGTGGCAAACGCATTAATCCTCTTTTCTCAGCGGGGAAAAAACCAAAACATTCTATCTATAATGAACACAAATACCTTCCCAGTCAATTCCCTCTTGCATTCTTTCTGTTTTTAGCGGTTACTGATAGCATAAATGACAAGAGGAAGGAAGAATCATGACAGGCTTTATTTTAATGATTGCCACGGCTGCGTTTGAACCCCAGAGTGAATCACCGTGGCTGTCCGGTGGAATTGCATCTGCTCTTTTCCCCCGTACACATCTTGCCGTGTCTGTAAATCCGGCATCGGCGGGGCTTCTTGACGGAATCGCTGTTTCAGCGTCGGCATCAAGACCTTTTGGATTCAGGGATCTTGACAGAACTGCTATTGCCGCGGGTTGTTCTACAGATAAATTCGCTTTTGCTGGAATGCTGAATTATTCCGGCAGGAACGGCTATGGCGAAGCCACGGCAACAGGAACCGCAGCCGTTGCTCTTCGGTTGGGAATTGTTGCCGGTGTTTCCATGTCCTGCCACAGGATTCAGATTGAAGGTTTTGGCAGCGGTACGGCGGTGTCAACTGATATCGGGTTGATCGCAAGACCATTCAGAGGGTTTTATTTCGGCGGGGCAGCGAGAGGGCTTTACAGTTCGGCACTTACGGAAACGGGAATGGGGGCTGTTCCCCGGACGGTTTCCTGTGCCATGGGAGTTTGCCCGGTGAACGGGGTAACCGTTTCCGCAGGTACCTCGGTGCATCAGTATTCCGGGGAAGAGTACTCCATTGTTGCCTCGGTGGAGCCTTATCCCGGTGTATCGCTTTCTCTTTCTTTTCTTAAACCACCAGTTCGTCTGGGAATGGGTCTTCATGTTTCTGTTTCAACCGTTTCAATGCAGTATGGTTACGCGACCCATCCGGAGCTTGCCGGGGGGCATGCGGTATCTCTTGCATACGGCTCGACTGCGTTTCGTCCCGAGCCCATGCAGACAACCCGCAAGCAGGACGAGGAAGAACCGGTAAGCTTTCCCTTAAATATCAATACTGCTACAGAAGAGGAACTTGTAAACATTCCCGGCATCGGACCATCCAAAGCATCCACAATACGGAATTACATTGAAACCTTCGGGCCTTTGCAATCGGTTGATCAGATGATCGATATTCCCGGAGTAGGAGCTACTACCCTTGAGAATCTCAGGCCTTATCTTACGGTATGATAACAGCATTATTTACAATACTCAGTTTTGTTGCGGTTGAGTCCGGGGATGTCAGGATTAGAGCAGAGCAGAGCTGGCCCGACCCGGTTGGAATTACCGATGATCTGTGGCAGAGCAGTGCCCTGGCTTTTTATGAGAGATTGCGTTTTGATTTCGGACCCTGGTCAACAGTTCTTCTAACAGAGAAAGATCCGGGTGAAGAGTGGGGTGATCTGATAACCGGAGGTATCAGCTATGACGATCCTGAGGTTATCAAAGTTGCTGCCGGAGGGTTACGAGTTCAGTTCGCTCACGGGTTGATACTTTGTCATCCAGGCCCCTGGTCCGGTGGTGATCCTCTCAGTCTTTCAAAAACACCACACTGGAGAATGCGTATGGAGCTTTCTGAAAGCCCCGGGGCGAATGACGCTGATCCACTTACCGGGGCAGCGGCAGAATACTATTTCCGCAATGTTACAATTTCCACAGTTCTGGCGTGGTCGAAGATTGACACCGGTTCATCCGGCCTTCACCAGACAGAAAGTGAAATAGAAAACAAGCGTGCGATTGAAGAAAAGCTCGCGTCCGTAAGAGCCGGTTTTGGCCCTGCTGGAATATCAGTTGCTTTTGTCAACCAGAGGGAAGACTCCACAGAAGAGTCTTTTTCGAGAATTGGAGCTGATTTTCTTCTGGAAACCGAGGATGCCATGATCTCCGGTGAGATTGCCGCTGATTTTGATTCCACCCTGAACTTCCTTTTGTCCAGCAGCAGGGGGTTGCCCGAGCTTCGCCATGCTCTTACTGTAAGCAGATACACAGGCAACTGGCCTCGCAGCGCGGGCAGCATGGGTGCAAACCACAACATTGGTGCGGGCTATGGACTCAGATGGCGGCCATATCAGAGAGTTACACTGGATGCTGGAGCACTTTTTCTTGACAAAGAGGATGATGATTCTTTTAAGGCAGGGTTTCAATTATCAGAGAGAGTGGGAAATCGAACCAGCCTGACGCAGCGTTTGAAGTTTACAGCCACAGAGGATGAAAGAACTTACAGAGCCCAGATTACCGCGTCGTGGAGTCCGTATCCAGATCTTACATTGAGCCTGAAAGTGCCGGTTACGCGACACAGGAGTCACAGTGACCCTGATGAAAATGGAACAGGAGTAGAGGTTCGTCTGAAGCATAGCCCAACAACCAGTATTGATCTTACGGTTTCTGCGGCAGCAGGCAGTACTGATGGATGGAACAGTAGAATTTATGCTTATTCTCTATCATTTCCGGGAGAATTCGGCTCCACCGCTTTGTACAATTCATCGGTGCTTTTGCAGGGGGCGGTTTCTGTGCATATTTCGGAGAGTACTATTCTTCGTATGAAAGGAATGTGGTACAACATGGACGGGGCAGAGTTTCTTGGCAGCGGCAGCAGTGAAACAGAAGGTTCGTCCAGAACATCAGCTGGAATGCAATTGGATTGGAAGTTTTAGAAATGACAAAGGAGAGCAGATGAGACCATCGTGGGATCAGTATTTCCTCAAGCTGGCAATGCTTGCCAGCGAAAGAGCCACCTGTCCGAGAATGCATTGCGGGTGCGTGCTGGTTAAACACAAGCATGTGCTTGCAACAGGTTACAACGGATCACTTCCCGGCCTTCCTCATTGTGAAGACGTGGGTTGTCTCGTTGTCGATAACCATTGCATTCGTACCAATCATGCCGAGATGAATGCTCTTATGCAGGCCGCGAAAAACGGAGTTTCCATTAATGGAGGAACGGCCTATGTAACCAATATGCCTTGTACCACATGTGCCAAGGCGTTAATAGGCGCGGGAATTAAGAGGGTTGTTATATTCAGTGATTACCATTCTACCCATGCCGAGATGTTTTTTAGAGACGCGGATGTGCGACTTGACAGGCAGACAATGCCGGATAAAAAAATATCTTATGAACTGGAGGAATTTTCGAGCGCGAAGAAATTTGAAGAATAACCTGAATTCAGTAGAAACGGATTTCTGTAATGAAGAAACATGTATTTGGTCCGGTGCCGTCCAGAAGACTGGGAATTTCGCTGGGGGTCGATCTGATACCCCACAAAGTATGTTCTTTTGATTGTGTCTACTGCGAATGCGGAGCCACAACAAAACTTACCGTTGAAAGAGAAGAATACATTCTACTGAGTCAAATACAGGAGGAGCTTGTCTCCTATTTTAAAAAAAATGCTGAACCTGAATTCATCACCCTTTCCGGATCGGGAGAGCCCACTCTGAATCTGTTTTTTGGAGAGGTTATACAGTTTGCCAGGCGCAACTGGCCCCATATTCCTGTGGCGGTTCTGACGAATGGCAGTTTGTTCGGCAGTGCAGAGGTCAGAAGAGATCTTATGGAGGCGGATCTTGTGCTGCCTTCCCTTGATGCCGCTTCGCAGGAGGTTTTTCTAAAGATTAACAGACCCGCGAAAGGTATCAGCATTGAGAGCTATGTGCAGGGCCTGATTGATTTCAGAAAAGAATACCGGAAAGAAATATGGCTGGAGACACTGATTCTCCCCGGTTACAACGATTCGAAGGAAGAACTGGATTTGATGAGGGATGCTTTCCTGAGAATCAAGCCGGACAGGATACAGATAAACACCCTTGATCGGCCTGGAAGAATTCAGGGATTGCGGGGAGCATCTCACAGTGAACTGTTACGGATAGAAAAGTACTGGAACCTGAATAATACGGAAATCATTGCCCCCGCAAAACGGCGGAAACAGGTGGCTTCTTACAGTTCCAATATTGAAGAAACCATTTTAGGTACTGTAAAAAGGCGTCCCTGTACCGTTCAGGATCTCAGTACCATACTGGGTATCCATGTGAATGAGGTTAACAAGTACCTTTCCGTACTGGAAGAACAGGGAGTTGTCAGAACCGTTCAGGAAGAGCGGGGACTGTTTTACACAGTCGCGGAATAATCCGTAAGATTAGCGAACGAATGCCTTTATGAATGCCCAGGTGTTTTGACCAAATCCGTTGGAAAAGATGCTGTTCTGCTCGTCTGGTGTGCCCAGATCGCCTGCACCGAACTCAGTTGTGCTGTGACCCCAGCTTTCACGATCGGATGCTGTCCAGCCAGGATTAAGTCTTTCAAGGGATGCTCCAGGTTCAAGATCCCAGCTGCTGTTCCAACTGAAGAACTCCTGAGAGTCTGCGCAATTACTGCTTAAAAGCAGGCTTCCGGATGGAGAGAGAGAAAAAGATCCCCAGACTGCATCGGGTGTGTAGTTTCCATTATCGCCGTAAATGCCACTGGCTCCAACAACAAAATAACCATCCGGTGGAATAACATGGGAGGAAAATTGTATTTCGTCGCCATTCTCGTTCACAATGATCCATTCCGACAGGTTTTCCCAGTTGCCACTGTTGTTGTAAAGCTCGATCCACTGCCCCATATCTGTGGAAGAGGATGCAAGAGGATCAATCATTATCTCGTTTATGACAAGCCCGCCACCATCGGAGCCTACACTCAGAGGGGCAGAGCCGCTTGTCAGCATAAGTACCGTAAGGAGTGTTAACATACACTTCCCCTTTCTTTTCACGCGACTATAAGGATAGAACACAAACAACTTGAGGTCAAGTGCATCGAAAAAAACGGCAACCCTGCGGAGAGGGTTGCCGTGTCAAGGGTTCTTTCAGCCGTTCTCGCAAGCTGCCGGATCAAGAAATCCGTGCCCGCTGAGGTTGAAGAGAATTATCTTTTTCTCTCTGGATTCTCTTGCTTCTACTGAGTATTAATTATGGACGGAGGCAGCGCCGTGCGAATGCGCTGACAAGAACCGAACCGGGCGAAAGAAAAATGGTATTTCTCATGCGGGGTAAGATGTGCGGGAATCAGAGAATGTTAACCGCGGCGGGAAAACGAACGAATACCCGGCATTCCTGTCATTCTCCAGCTCCAGTTACCTGAGCTGACCGAAGGTGTATTCATTCTGGCGGAGGAATCCAGTTCAAGAATATCCTGCATAGGTAGTACCGCCAGGCCAGCCGGGGAAGACAGGGCCATATTCAGAAGAGAGGCAACCGAATTGAAACCCAGATGTCCGCCAACTGAGTTAATCCACCCGGCAGTAGTATTATTGTCATGGGTGCCGGTGTAAATTACGCTTGCAGGGTCGACTTCACCGAGAGAAAAGTCAGGGTTCTGAAGGGCGAATTGAAGTACAACCATTCCGGGGAAACCACACAGTTTTCGAAGTTCATGTACAGATGGGGTGATAAGACCCAGATTCTCAGCCACCACGGGGAGCACTCCCAGAGTCTTCTCCATCTGTCTGAACAGCTGAATTCCAGGACCTTTTACCCATTTACCGTTTACCGCAGTTGTATCACCTGCCGGTATCTCCCAGAATTCCGCAAAACCCCTGAAGTGATCGATTCGCACGGCGTCAAACAACTCAAGAGCTATTGACAGGCGCCTGATCCACCATTTGTAACCGGATTCGGCACATACATCCCAATTGTACACAGGATTGCCCCAGAGCTGACCGGTTTCGCTGAAGTAGTCTGGAGGAACGCCCGCCACAACAGAAGGTTGTCCATTTTTATCCAGCTTGAAAAGCTCTTTGTTGAAATAAACATCGGAGGAATCGTGAGCGCTGTATATTGGAACATCACCGAGAATGCGAATGCCAAGTGAGTTGCAGTGATTTTTCAATCGCATCCACTGTATATGAAAGAAGTATTGTATCATTCCGTGAACAAGCGCATTGTTGGCTCGCGGAGTTGTGGTATTTTCCCAGCGGAACCAGGGTTTACCTTTGTTCGAGGCTTTTTCTGCTGCGAATCCAGCCCATTCCTTCACCCACAGGAGAGAATAGAAATCTTCAAATCCGGGGATTCCTGATTTAAGAGCACGGGTCGCCGCAAGTTCCAGCAGAGCTGTTCTCCCTGAAAGTCTTTCCCAGTTCACCGAAGAGGAGGACTCAACTTCGGTCGCCTGAAGTTCGGCGGATGACAAAAACCCATGTTTGAACAATTCTTCCGGGGAGATAAGCAGGGGGTTTCCCGCAAAGGAAGAAAGCGCTTGATAGGGGGAATTGGCGTACACGGGAGGAGACACCGGAAGTACCTGCCACACAGTAATTCCTGAGTCGGCCATCCATCGGGCGAAACTCATGGCCTCGGAGCCAAGTGTACCGATTCCCCATCGGCCAGGCAGGGATGTAGGGTGAAGCAGTATTCCCGTATCATCATTAAACAGCATTTCTCTCCATTCTGTCCAGCAATGAAAAATACCTGTAACGTACAACGCCCGCCACCGAGGTGACGGACGCTGATAAGGAAGGAAGGCGTCAAAGAGTCCTTTTTTTCCCCGCACGCCATTGCAGGATCTCTCTGACAAAAAGAGTATACATATATGGTATATGAATGTCAAGCCGTATATATATAAACACGAAAGAGTCTCCATCTCTCGCAATACCTGATAGTTGCAGAGTGATTAAGTTGTTCTGACAGATTCCCATGTGATATCGAGATTGGAGGGAATTACGGGAAAATGCACAGACATTCTAATTGTGGTGTAGTTGAGGGGATTGAGATCACGCCTTTTGAAAAGGTCCTCCACAATTTCTTTATAGTTATCCACACCGTCAAGGATGTTCTGTTCTGCGGTTGGCAGAATTTCGAATCCGGGTTTTACGGGAAGGATAGATCTGGCCAGGTCAATAAGTTCTTCATTGTAAGCATCGGATTCTTCAAGAATGGACGATACCATCCGTGGAGAAAAGCTGGAGGTTTCAGCAAAGGAGTTTGGCACAATTATGTCCATAGCTGCCAGGTGGCAGGGAGTTATAACCTTGGCTGAGGTCGAACTGGCTTCATTCATGATGAATCCGCGAAGATCAACCACTTCGGCAAAAACAAGATCCATAAGCCCTGCGTTTCCAGTTTCCAGTGGAAATATTTCTTCAACGCTTTCCACAAATCTGCTTCGGGAAGTAATTCCGGGTAGAGAACAGTTGCAGAACTGTGTGTAATAAGGCAGCGAACTGCCATTGGCAGGTTCAATCAGTGGTTTACTGTCAGGGGAGTGGGGCTGGCCTTCAAATTCGGTAAAAACCCTGGGGCGAATGTAAAACCATGGAATATCCGGTCTGTTTCGCCTGAGACCGAAGGAACCCTTCAGCAGGGTGAGTTTCCAGTCGGATGGAGAATCGGTTGGTTCAAAGAGCGAAACAGTTAATCTGGTTCTTGCTTCAAGGCCGTAAAGGAATCTGTTTCCGGTAAACGCCAGTTTTCTGTGATCGATGGATGCCTGACTGGTACCCTCTTCGGAGTAAGCGAGAAGCATCATTTCCATACTTGGTCTGTCGCCAGCATGCAGTTCAACCAGTTCTTCAAACAAAACAAAATTCTCTTCGGCAGCAACAAGTAATGAGTCAGTTACGCCTTTCCTGGACGCTGCTCGGAGGAAACCCTTAAAAGCCGCCTTTCGTGGGATATGTCTTACGGACAGGAAACAGTCTTCAGTCTCATGGAGTTTGAAAATGTTCCACCCGATCATTCTGTCTATGCCAAGTGTTTTGTATACATCACGAGGTTGCTCCAGATCGCCGGGAAGCGCCTGTAGAATTTCAGTGACTGCACCTTTCAGACCGAAAATACACTCTTGTGCCTGCTGCCCAAGCAGTGAAGATTTCACAACCGAACCCCCTTAGATGAACCCCTAAGATAGTATATATATAAGCAGAGTGCCACCTCAGTATAAAACGCGAAATAGAGCATACTTGCACTATTGGTCATCCTATACCATATTTATTGAATGAAGAACGCTAAAAAAACACAGTTCATCGCAATTCTGCTGCTAGTTGTTTCCGGGTGTGCTACAAGAGACAATACAGATTTCCAGCTTTTTCATGTTCAGACCACTATTCTTGTCGAGGAAACAGCAACTGCCATGGAATCAGCACAACTGTTTGCTGAAATGAACATGGTGGAAACCATAGTAGAAGGCGACGGCGAACTGCTGGAGAATCTTGTTCTTGAGAGAGAAGATGCTTTTACTCTTGGAACAGATTCAACATCCATGGTTGCCGGGCTTTTCCGGGCGGCAGATAAAGTAGATGAAGCTGCTCTGACATTGATTACCTACTCTCTGCTGCTGGCTGAAATTACAGAATCAAACAGAATTGCATTTGAACAGGCTGCTTTGACAGAACTGAATTCAGGAATCCTCACTGCGGCAATAGCAGTGCTTGTTGAACACGGCACAATTGAGCATGACGCAGAGAGAACAGTTCAGGCAATGCAGATCGCGTCTCCGGCAATTGAAACACTCTCGGCTGCCATGGCAGAACTTACTGAAACAACAGCAAATACTGTTCAAGCTACTTACGCAGACATGTCAGTGAGAAGACAGAGAGAAATCACAGAAGAAGGATACCCCCTTGAAGCGGTAAGGGAACTTGTGGCACTCAACCAGGAAGCCACCGCCCTTCTTGACAATCTCAATCTCCTGCACAACGCATGGCTTAGCATTCCGGCAGTTCACACAGAGTTGATGAATTCTCTTACGGAAACCTCAATCTCAGCCACACTGAGAATTCTTTCTGAAAGAATGAATGAAATCAGAAAGGAAAAGCAGTGAGAGAAGTTCTGCTGAATAATCTTTTCAGAATAATTTCCAGCCTGCGCAGGATAGAGATCGGTTTAATTAACGAAAGGAAGCTGGAGAGCGCAGCCAGGGTAAGGCAGGCAAACAAAGCTCTGTCCGGTTTCAGAGACAAGCTGATCACAGCACAGTTGACAGAAGCCACAGACAAATTGTCCAGTGCGGCCGACCAGCTGCAGGTAACCGCTGGAGATTTGCAGAGCTACCTCAACGCAAGAGAAGCCGCTACAGGTAAACTGGAAGCTATTCTAAGCAATTTGCCTGCAGTTATAGAACTGTTGAGCAGGCTCTACTGATGATTGAGCAGTATTGCTCTCGCGACTACAACCAAACTGACAATAATTGATTTGTTAATGCCGTAATCGAGACTTGTTGAGATCCCGCCTCGCGCTCCAGGGAAGGCAAAAGATGGATTTCTTGCGTCGTTTCAGGATGTAACTGGTATCCGGTTAAGAATGATATTGACTTGCCGCAGTTAATCTGGTATTCTGCTATTACTCTTTTGAAAGGAGGAAATTGTGAAGTTGTTTATGCTTGTTCCAGTATTGATTGCGTCAGTGGTTTTTGCGGTTAATCCAAAAGATGTTGGAACTACCCCCACTGCCGCACCCGGGCAGCCAGGAACAGATGCCTTTGTGATCACGGAGATCAACTCGTTTTCCTGTTCCTATGCCTCCATGATACTCGGCCTGGATTATGTTAACGCTGAGGATGTTATACTCTTCACCGACAATGAAACCGGTGACGAGCAACTCTGGGTCTGCAACCCGGATGATGGGTCACAAGTATCTTCAATACCCATGACATGGGACACTCCAAGTCCATTCGGTATTGCCGATTTTTACCCGGGCGGGGCACAACCCCATTGCAACGATTTTGGTGATACTATGATCTGGTATGGTATGTCTTTTGCCGATTCATATTATAATCCCTATGAAAGCAATGGCAGAGGAATGGACTGTGACGGTACATACATATGGGAAGCCTATGGTCCACCCACTGCAACGTACGGTGCATGTCTCGGGATGCTTCCAGATGGAACTGGAGCTTCCGCGTACAACTTACCGGGAATTACCACTCAACTGAGTGGCTTGACCGTATACCCCATACCCGGAAGCCTGGGAATTGCCGTAACCGCTTACCAAAACTCTGCCGCGGATCATTATATCTGGTTTTATGAGTTTAATGGAAGCTCAATGATTTTGCTCGGTTCAGCTGAACTTCCAACCTGTAATTCATCATATGGACTGAGTTATTCTGAAAACAGGGATACTTATTTCTGGTCCTGGGGCGATGGTTCCACCTTCTATATCTCGGAACTTGAGATCACAGAAACCTCTTTACAGAGAGAAACCTGGGGAGCTATCAAGTCCAGCTTCTAAGAGCGGGTTAAAAGACAAAGGCGGGGCTCATGCCCCGCCTTTGTGCGTGCAGAATCGCAAAAAGCCCCCGACAGAAGTGGGGGCAGGAGAGAGACAAAGAACTGTCAGCTGCCGCTGCACTCGCTACAGTGGGGTTCTTCCACGGTTTCAACGATTTCATGCGTTTCGCAGGTACAGTTGTCACAGGAACATTCTTCATCGCAGTCTTCAGCATCACAGTCGCAGCAATCGCCTGAGCAGCCATCTGTTGTTCCATCGCAGGTGCAATCATCACACGGGGTTATGCAGTCGCAATCATCATGGCCACAGTCACCGGCAAAAGCTGATCCGGTTAGAATCAGCAGCATGGATATCAGTGTAATAAATTTCATACCGTCTCCTTAGTTTCTGCATCCGCAGTGGCAATGCTCATCCGATTTAACTACAGGTGTACCGTGGCATTCACAATTCTGTTCCGGTGTACATTCTTCCTTTGTGGTCTTCAGTCTTTCCGGATGCTCGCAAGTTTTTTCTGGTCCGCACATAATTTTCCTTTCCTGGGGCATTCAGCCCCGTTGTTAACATCGTTTAACATTTTCGATAAACCATCCACCACTTGTTCAAGCATTTTCTTGTTTGCCGTATAGTGTATGTGGTATCCGCACCTGTAGTCTTCAACCAGTCCGGCGTCCCGCAACACCCGGAGATGTTGTGAAACCGAAGATTGTGAGGCTTCCAACTTTTCGGCGATGGTTCCCACGCACGATTCCTGCAACAGCAGTAATTTCACAATGGCAAACCTCTTTTTACAGGAGAGCGCTCTGAATATCTTTACCATGTCCGGCTGGACAGCAGATTTCATGTTACCTCATTCAGATTAGTATATGCGCAGTATCTAATATACTTGACGGGCAATGTCAATTCATGATAAAACCCGCAAGAATGAATCAACCGGTTGCGATACTTTGCGCAAGGGTTATGTTCTGCTGTAAGAAAAATCAAACTGCAGTATTTTCCTTAGCTGCAATATTTGTGACAGTTGTTGAAAAGGAGTCTCGTGAAGCTCTCTATCGTAATACCGGTGTACAATGAGTTATCCACCATTCGTGAAATAGTAGCTGTTGTGGAGTCAGTGGAATTACCACCAGAGGTTGAGCAGCGAGAATTGATACTGATAGACGACTGTTCCACAGACGGAACCGCGGAGATTCTGCACGGGTTTGATGATCGTCATACCGTAATCTATCACAAGATTAACAGAGGAAAGGGTAAGGCTTTACAGGCAGGATTTCAGGCTGCAACCGGTGATGTGGTAGTTGTACAGGACGCAGATCTGGAATACGATCCCAATGAGTATCGCAAACTTCTTCGACCTATCATTGATGGGAAAGCCGATGTAGTCTACGGTTCGAGATTTGTGGGAGGTGACTCGCATCGTATACTTTACTACTGGCATAGTCTGGGCAACAGGACTCTTACATGGCTTTCAAACATGATGAGCGATCTTAACCTGACCGACATGGAGACCTGCTACAAGATGTTTAAGCGACCGATTCTGGATAGTATTACAATCCGGGAGAATCGCTTCGGTATAGAGCCGGAGATGACCGCAAAAATTGCGACAATGGCCAGAGAGAACGATCTGCGGATTTACGAAGTTGGCATATCCTATTACGGTCGTACCTACAATGAGGGAAAGAAAATTGGTTTGAAAGATGCGTTTCGTGCATTTTACTGCGTGATAAAGTACAACAATACCGGTTTGGCTAAATTTACACGATACAGCATAATGGGCACCCTCGTGGCAATCAGTCAGCTGCTGGTACTTACAGTATTGGTGGAACTGGTCGGATTGAGCGGGTTGCGGGGAGTGAACATCGCCAACATCATCAGTATTGAGATATCTATCCTGGTTGGGTACTTTTTGCACAGTCGTCTTACCTGGAGTAACGGGTCGAAGGGTTTAAAGACTTTACTGGTATTTCACGGTGTTACTCTTTTCAGTTCCTCAATACGCATTGCGCTTTTCTATGGATTATCACTTGCCGGTTACCAGTACCTTATCAATGCGCTGATCGGAATTATTGTAGCGGTGGTTCTGAATTTCTTCGGGTACAATAGTCTGGTTTTCCGAAGCAGGGGTATTGCATTCAAATCAGGCAAACCTGAAAATCAGCAATAGCAGTACAGGAAACATAACTGTCCATTAAATCAGTCAGAGAGCTTCTTCGAGAACAGCCTTTACACTGGACGCAAGATCACTCAATGAAAATGGTTTGGAGATAAAAGGTACTGCTTTACCTGTCTGCCCGTTCCGTTTGATGTTGTTGTCGGAGTAACCGGACATGTAGAGGACTTTTAAGCCGGGAACAAGAGCAAGAGCTTCTCTGTGCAGTTCCTCCAGGCTTATCCCGGGCATAATTACATCGGTGAGCATCAGATCAACAGCAGTTCCTTTTTCTCTGATAATGGTAAGAGCGTCGGAGCCGCATGATGCCTCAAGAACAGTGTACCCGAACCTTTTCAGTGCGGTCACTGCTATTTCTCTAACTTCGTCGCTGTCTTCCACAACAAGAAGAGTATCAGTGCCACCACTTATGATGAGTTTTTCCGTTTCAGGGGAAGGGGAAATGTTTTTCTCTGATAAAGGCAGGAAGACGCGGAATGTTGAGCCGACCCCGATCTCACTTTCCACATTTACAATGCCTCCATGCTGTCGCACGATTCCGTAAACTGTGGAAAGACCAAGACCAGTACCTTTTTCCCCTTTCGTTGAAAAGAAAGGCTCA
>JAUVJW010000094.1 GCA_030596465.1 Candidatus Fermentibacteraceae bacterium
AATAACTCCGGCAATAACCATCAGCGCGTACCACAGAATAATACTGAAAGATGTGTAAGCGAGAACAGATGACTTTTTCATGCCGGATGATGCAGCGACAATAACGATAAGGGATCTGATTCCCGGAGCGAACCGGCTGAAAATCAGCATCCATGCACCGTGTCTGGTCAGCAGTCTTTTTGACCTTTCAAACCCGTTTTTCCCCGAGGCCCTGATAATCAAAGATTCCAGTTTCTCCAGTTTTGCACTTCTACCCATAGCGTCCAGTATCAGTGTAGATGCCATGCATCCCAAAAAACCGGGAAGCCACAGAATAAAAACAGGAATGCCGCGGCTTGCCCCAAGACCAGACAGGGCAATGTAAAGAACATCTCCAGGGAACGGAGGGAAAAGGGTTTCCACAAAAGCGATCAGACCCAGAAATATAGAATGCCAGCCGCCGCTGATACCGAGAAAGAACTGCCAGATTGCCTCGGTCATGAATTTCTCCCGCAGGTCCGTCTTAATTCAGCAAGCACGCTGCATCCCACACCTTTGCCCTGTGCAAGTTCACCTATTGTATTGGTTGTGGTTCCTTTGATCCAGATTCTTTCCACTGCGATTCCAACAATATCCGAAAGCCTTTCCATAAGCATATCTCTTACCGGCGATATTTTCGGTCTCTCCCCTATAACGGTCACATCAAGTCGTTCAATCTCCCAGCCGGCTTCACGAATCATCTCAACACAGATTGCAAGAAGGTGCGAGCTGTCAGCATCTTTCCACCGTAATTCGCCTGGAGGAAACAGTGTTCCAATGTCACCAAGCCGGGAAGCTGAGAGAATAGCATCCGCCACTGCATGTAAAACCACATCTCCATCAGAATGCCCCATTAACCCATCGGTTTCAGAAAGCCTGCATCCGCAAAAGTACAGTGGCCTGGCCGGGTCAAAGGGATGAAAATCGAGGCCGGTACCTGTAACCCTGATGGTTCTGCTCATAAGAAATGAAAGTAATTCGGCGTCCTTCCTGTCTGTCAGTTTGATGTTGCTTCTGGATCCGGCGACTGTTGTAACCGCGTCTCCCGCCGCTTCGAAAGCAGAAGCCTCATCGGTGATATCTCCAGCAGTCGCAAGAACTTCAATAAGCCTCTCCAGATGGTAACCTTGAGGGGTCTGACTCAGTCGAAGCTCTTCCCTGTTCAAGGTTTCCAGAACCATATCTCCGCTGGTTTTCTTCACCGTATCGCGTACAGAAATAACAGGTATTACCGCCGAATTATTCCTGGCCGCTTCCATTACCCGCACGATACATTCCCGGTCAACAAAAGGTCTTGCGCCATCGTGAATCAAAACATGGGTAACACCCCGTGAACGCATGAACTTCAGTCCGTTCATCACCGAGTCCTGCCTTCTTCTTCCTCCGGAAACGGTGTCAAGTCTCGAAGACGGTTGCCACCATTTCCGCCATAAATCACCCAATGGTGTTACAACTACAAGATGATCCACCAGTGGCTTAAATGTTCTCACAGAATGGTCAATTACCAGCTCACCTGCCAGCATTGTAAACTGCTTTGGTACATCGCCGCCAAACCGTTTCCCTATTCCAGCGGCAACAATTACAGCACCCCAGACGGATGTTTGTCTTCCAGTATCAGTCCTGGTCATTCTCTCCGCTGCCTTCTGCCGCTACTTTTCCGAAAACCATTGTTCCACCCTTTGCACGGAATGTGGTATGCGCGGTAACTTTGATTTCCTTACCAGGAAGATCTCCTGCTTCATCAACCACAACCATAGTTCCATCTGAGAGGAATCCCACGCCCTGGGTGGCGGTTCTACCCTTCTTCTGAATTCTCATCATAAATGAATCTCCGGGTAGTACAACCTCCCTGGAGGCGGGTCCTATATCGGAAAGCCGGATAACTCTGATACCTTCGCGCTCTGCGGTATCGGCCATCTCGCCATCACCGGTGATCAGACAGATTTTTTCTTTGCGAAGCCATTCCAGAATCCGGTGTTTTTCTTTTTCACCCTCGCCGAAATCGCGGTACTCCATAAGACCGCCGGACTTTCCAACAACTTCTTCAAGCCTTTGAATGGTCTCGGTTGCCCTTCTGGCGCGTCCCCTCTTAACTATATTCCTGCCCTTCTGCATCTCATCAATGCTTTGTTTTACCGATAACGGGATTGAAAACGGACCAGGAAGAAGGCCGGCAAGTGAAAGATCGGCAACTCTGCCGTCAACTGCTGCTGATAAATCCACAAGAACCGGCATGTTCCACTGCGGACCACTATCTTCCTCAACGCTGATTAATTCAAATTTTCTTCCCTTGTTAACTGCCACAACAGCGAACACATAAGCAAACGCGACAGGTATGAGAACCAGCAGATCCGACCAGTATGAATTCCAGGCATCATCATGAATACCAATTCTCAGAACGAGAATAACAAGAATACCAATGACGAGACCAACTGTAGAACCCGCTGTGATATACACCAGCTTATCAGCTGGTACTTTAACCATCATCCGCTCAAAAACAGCAGCCACTATTCCAATACCAAGACCTATAAACCCAACAATCAAACCCCCTGAAGCAAGGGTTCCCGCAAGACCGAGGGCAAGAATAAATAGAATACGCACTTCCCAGCCTTTCATTAACTTAGCCATTCTTCTCCTTTTTCCACCAGAAGCCCTGAAATTGCAGCAGAAAGTGTGCTGAATCTGAAATTGGTTCCGGTATCCTCTTTTTTCTCACGGGCACAAGCCAGGTTGGTAAATCCAAGGTTGCCTGATTCCGCAAGTCTTCTGTCTATTCCAGCAACGGGTCTGATCTCGCCTCCAAGACCAACTTCCCCGCTTAAAGCCGTATCACTTTTCAGCGGTCTTTCCAAACGACTGGATGCAACCGCAAGGCAAACAGCCATATCAGCACCGGGATCAACAATGTTGAAACCCCCGGCCACATTCACATACACATCCTGATTCCCAAGTTCTATACCGCATCTTCGCTCAAGAACAGCAAGCAGCATTGCAAGTCTGCCGGAGTCAAAACCGGTAGCTCTTCTCTGGGGAAAGCCGTAATGAGTGGTGCTGGTCAAGGCCTGAATTTCTACCAGAAAAGGCCTTGTTCCCTCCATAATAGCAGCCACAGCGGAACCCGCGCCAAGCCCTCCATCTCTCTGGAGAAAATAGCCGGATGCATCTGCCACTTCCCTGAGCCCTTCTTTTTTCATCTCAAACACACCCAGCTCACTGGTGGAGCCAAATCTGTTCTTTACAGCTCTGAGAAGTCGGAATTGATGGAATGAATCACCCTCAAAGCTCACGACAGTATCTACAAGATGTTCAAGAACTTTAGGTCCCGCAATAGACCCTTCCTTTGTAACATGTCCAATAACAAAAACAGTAAGCCCTATGGGTTTGGCAAGATTTACAAGACTTGCGGCACACTGCCTTACTTGTGAAACAGAACCCGCCGCGCTTGACAGTTGACTGGTATGAAGGGTTTGTATGGAATCAACTATTAGTACCTGATAGCTCTCTGCCTTGATCCTGCTCTCTACTGCCGAAAGGTCAGTTGTTGGAAGAAGCATCAGATCAACAGAGGGTACCCCCACTCTTCTGGCCCTGTCGGCAACCTGTCCCGGAGACTCTTCTCCTGTGGCATACAGCACCCTGAGACCGTTTGCCGCCATGTTCATTGCTGCCTGTATCATCAAAGTACTTTTCCCAATACCAGGTTGCCCGCCAATTAAAATTACGGAACCTTTAAAGGCACCGCCGCCAAGAACCCTGTCGAATTCCCCTATATGGGTGGAAATCCTCTCTCCATTCTCAATATCCACATCGACTATACTGACAGCTTCAACTCTCGACATATATCCGGCAGAGGCAAATGCCGGAATTTTCTCCACCGGTTCTTCCACCATGGTATTCCAACTGCCACAATGTGGACACCGGCCTGCCCATACAGGTGATTCGCCACCGCATTCGCTGCAGAAGAAAATTGATTTCGGTTTCTTGCCCGCCATTAAAACCCGTCATCCTGCATGTCGTCGGGATAAAAAGTTGTGATCGAAGCGTTGAAAATCAGCCTGATATTACCCCTTTGCCCTTTCCTCTGTTTTGCTATCTTAAGAAGTATCCGCCTGAGGCCTCCGTGAGCACGGTCATCTTCCTTTCCGGAATCAGCGTTCTCGTCATGAAGGAACATCACCACATCGGCATCCTGTTCAATTGCTCCGGAATCGCGAAGATCGCTGAGCCTTGGAGGACCCTCACGCTTGGCAGCCCCCCGGCTGAGCTGTGAAAGAACCATAACCGGCACTTTCAAGTCTTTCGCCAGCCCCTTCAGATCAGAAGAGTTCTTAGCCACTTTAAGCTGATGACTTTCCACACCATCGTCTCCCTGCATAAGTTGCAGGTAATCTACAAAAATCGCGGCAATACCGTCCTTTTCCCTTTGAGCAAGTCTTCTTGTTTTAGCCCTTATTTCCGCTGATGAAACAGAAGGAGTATCATCAATATAAATGGGAAGATTGCTCAGGTCTTCGGCTGCCCTGTCCAGATCATCAAAAAAACGATCTGCCAGAGTACCATCTATGATAGCCTGAATGCCCACGCCTGCCATTGAACTGACCAGTCTCTGTGTAAGCTGCTCCGCAGTCATTTCAAGACTGAAGAAAACAACGGCTCCCTTTCCCTGCCCCGCTATATGGCGAGCCATATTCAGAGCAAGACTTGTTTTTCCAACACCCGGTCTTGCGGCAATAACATTCATTTCACCATCGTGGAAACCGGTAGTCATCCTGTCCAGTGGCTCAAGCCCGGTGGACAAACCTGTAACACCATCTTTGGCATCACGCATAATCCTGAAAGTATTAATCGCCTCGGCTGTGAGTTCGCTTACCTTAAAGAAGTCCTTCTGGGAAGAAGAAGTGCCTATATCAAATATCTTCTGGCTTACATCATCCAGAAGCTCGACGGCATTCACATTTGTAGAAAAAACTCTGTCCATTCCCTGACTTGCTATGGATAAAAACTGCCTGAGCAGAGAAGCGTCTTTAACAATTCTGCTGTAACTGTTCACATTGGAGAGAAATGGAAGATCATCAGTAATTGCTGATATATACTCCAGACCACCGGCTTCATTCAGCTCTCCAACCCTCTCCAGTTCGTTTGTTACAGTGACCAGATCAATTGGCTCGCCCCTGGAATCAATAACCTTAGCAGCAAAAAAGATCCGACGGTGTCTGTTATCAAAAAAATCGCTCTCAGACAATATGGCGAATACTTCAACAGCTATCACAGGATTAAGAAGTACACCAGCCAGAACAGATTTCTCGGCCTCAGCGCTCCAGGGTTGTTTTCTTCCTTCTGTCATTTCTTTTCTCCGGATTCCCGAGGCAACCCAGCCTCTTCCATAAATGATTTCAGTCTTTTCATATCTTCCCAGACAGGTCTCTTCAACGCTGGAGATCGAAGAAGTGCCGCTGGATGGTATGTGACCAGAACAGGTGTATTCAGGTATCTGTGAAATTCACCTCTGAGCAGGCCAATACCTGTTCGTGTGTTCAACAGAGTTCTTGCCGCACTGGCTCCAAGGGCAACGATTATGCCGGGTTTCATTATATCAATCTGCCGCTCTAGAAACTTACTGCAGATCTCCGATTCAGCGGCGGATGGTGTTCTGTTGTTTGGCGGGCGGCATTTCACAATGTTGGCGATGAACAGTTTTTCTCGATCCAGATCAATGGAAGCAAATATTTTATCAAGAAGTTTTCCAGACCGGCCAACGAACGGTCTCCCTGTTTCATCCTCGGTAGCTCCGGGACCTTCACCTACAACCAGAATCCCCGCTTCGGGGTTTCCTTCCCCGAACACAATGTTCTTTCTGGTAGAGCCCAGCTGACATTTCATGCACCCTTCCAGTTCCTTCTTCAGCACGGCCATTTTCCCCAATATTCCTTCGGGTGAAGCAGCTTGCTTACCCTCTTCTTCAGCTTTCTTCTGAACCCACTCAGGCAGCACAAACATCTGATCAACTCCAAAGCTCGCAACCACCCCCCAGAACGGATCTCTCGCCTCAGCCATTGTCCGAATTCTCCATTTCTTTTCCCAGTGCCGCGGCAATTCCGAATGCAACAAACTTCTTTGAACCGTAGGGTATTTCAACACTTTTCTCACCCGAGGCAAACAGAATTGTTCCCGAATTACAGGCAGTCTCCATTCCAACGCCGGGTTTATCTCCCATGTTGACAAAAACAGCGAAGGCGCCCTTCCGCTTCATTTTTTCACGGGCTCTTTCCACTGCGGTCTCTCCGAATTCAAGAGCGAAAGAAAGCACCGGGCAGGGAGCTGCCAGAGATGCGGTAATGTCAGCGGTTGGTACAAGGACAAGGGAAATATCTCCCTCACTCCTTTCAAGCTTGCCCGAAACAGTGGTTTCGGGAGTAAAATCCGCGATAGCCGCAGCCATTACAAGCAGATCCGCGTTTACAATTTCTTCCTGCAGGGCTGCCAGCATATCACCGGCACTCACGACTTTCACCAGACACACAGGGCCGGGGGGCTCCATGTTAAAAGCGGGGCCGCTCACAAGAACCACATCGGCACCCGCGGCAAGAAAGGCCTCCGCGAGAGAAACCCCCATCAAACCACTGGAGCGGTTGGAAACAAATCTGACCTCATCGATCATTTCTCTGGTGGGGCCGGAGGAAACAACAACCCGCTTCCCTCTCCAGAAGTTCAAACCATTCAAATAGCCGCCGTGATAATCCAGCGCCTGGACGGGCCAGCCTATGTTCTTAATTCTCATTTTTTCCGCAAGAAATATTGTTTCCACCTCAGATTCAGCCTCTTCAAGAACATCATTGGAGATGAAATAGTCAAACACACCCATGAATGAAACTTCGCCTGCGGCAGCCTTCATCCGCTTTTCAACTGTTTTACCCGAGTCAGTGTTCCGCTGTTCCAGGCGACTGCGAAGTACATCACGACTGGCCGGCAGCACAAAAATAAGTACTGCTGACGGCATTGCTTCCTTGACCAGCACCGCTCCCTGAACATCAATATCAAGGATTACACTGTTGCCCCGTGCCATCTGCTTCCGTACCCAGGAAGCTTCAGTACCGTACCTCTTCCCGTGTACATGCGCCCACTC
>JAUVJW010000056.1 GCA_030596465.1 Candidatus Fermentibacteraceae bacterium
AAAGAGAAGCATCAGCATCACTGGATCTCATTGATTTGTGCAGAGCACTTATGAGGTTGTAGTGCTCTTCGCCTGAGTTGTCATACAGCAGAGGCGCGGCCTGAACAAGCTCTGAGGCCATCTCCCCTGAAACAACCCCGTCACCTGCAATGCCTGCGAGTTGCTCCAGCATATTAAGGCATCTTCTGGCATCTCCATCCGCGGCCACAGCCATAACTTCCATTGCCTCGTAACTCACAGAAGCAGCACGCAGACTACTGAATTCATTACTGGATACAACACGCTGAATCATTGAAACAAGATCAGCGGTTCGCAGAGACTCAAGCACATAAACGGAACACCTGCTCAAAAGAGGGGCATTCACATGGAAAGAAGGATTCTCGGTGGTTGCCCCGACAAGACGGATAGTACCATCTTCAACATGAGGAAGAAAGGCATCCTGCTGACTGCGGTTGAAGCGGTGTATCTCGTCCACAAAAAGCATCGTGCCCTGCCCGGTATCCCGGCGCAGTGAAGCTTCTGCGACAATCTTCCGGACATCCTTAACACCACCGGTAACCGCGCTGAACCGAACAAAATGTTCCGAAACATGATTCGCGACAATAAGAGCCAGTGTGGTCTTCCCTGAACCGGGAGGCCCCCACAGAATAAATGACCCCAGTGAAGCAGTCTCCAGAGAACGGCGAAATGACGCCTCCGCCCCCAGAAGCGACTTCTGCCCTGCTATCTCCTCAAGGGTTCGCTGTCGGAACAGCTCCGCAAAAGGAACTGACACCTCGCCCCTGTCTGTAAACAAAGTTTTTTTCATTGCAAGAATATAAAACACTTAAACCGCAGAGAAAGGGCAAAGAAAAACTCTACTGCTTAAGAACTGCCTTGATCTTGTTGTGAAGTTCATCTGCACTGTATGGTTTCTGAAGAAAGCCATCAGGATACTCATCGGGGAATCTTGCAATAACCTCATGTTCACTGTAACCGCTTGAGATAATCACCGGGATGTCCTTCCTGAGTTTCTTCATCTCTCTGAAAGCTTCATCACCATCCATGTTGGGCATTGTAATATCAAGGATTACAAGGTCTATCTCAGAGATTTTCTTTTCAAACTTATCCAGGCAGTCAACACCGTCAACCGCAGTAATAACACTAAGGCCAAACTGATCCAGCATCGCTTCAACAACAGCTCTCACCAGAGGTTCATCATCAACAAACATTACCATTCCGCCGGTTACCGGAAAATCATTTCCAGTTTCCAGTATTTCAGGTATGCCGGAAGAATCTCCTGTCATTACAGGGAATAGTACCCTGAAGGTGGAACCCTCTCCCGGCTCGGAGTCGATTACAAGAGCACCGTTGTGGTTGCTCATTATTCCAAGTACTGCAGACAAACCCAAACCTCTCCCGGCAAACTTGGTTGTAAAGAATGGATTGAAAACACTCCTTTGGATTTCATCAGACATTCCCACACCGCTGTCCTTAACCTCCAGATAAACATAGTGCCCCACAGAAAGATCACCCATTCTTTCAAGAGTGCTCACATATTTGTCATCGCAGTACATCACTCCTGTGGAAATATCAATTGTTCCCGGTGAATCTTCAAGAGCCTCTGACGCGTTTGTAATCAGGTTCATAAAAACCTGCCTGATCTGTGTGGCATCAGCCAGAATATGTGGAATACATTTATCAAGATTGTACTGCATCACAGCTTTCCTGGATACTGTTACCTGAAGCATATCCGAGATTTCGTCAACTACTGTGTTCAAATCCAGAGGAACAATCCTGAACTCCCCCCTGCCGGAGTATGCCAGCATCCGGGTGGCCAGATCCGCCGCTCGCACGGTTGCAGACTCAATAGTTTTGAGGTACTGTGTTATATCACCTCCGGTTTTGCTGACCACCATTGCGAGTTGAGCATTACCTGATACAGCCATGAGTATGTTGTTAAAATCATGTGCAATACCACCCGCAAGAACCCCGAGACTTTCAAGCTTCTGCACATGCTGCATCTGGGCCTGAAGGCGTATCTGCTCAGCCTCGGCCGCTTTCCTGAGAGTTACATCACGACAAAGTGCAAGAACACTGTCAGCCTCATATGGCGCAATTCCTGCCTCGTAATAATGATGCCCGTCATGAAGCTCAAGTTCATATTCAACTGAATGAACTTTACCGGTTTCAAGGGTTTCCGCAATAGCTTTCATAATCTCCCCGGCAGTTTCCTCAGGGAAACCTATATCGAAAACACCTTTCCCCTGTATTTCTTCATCTCCGTAGTAAGGCGTTTCTATTTCTCCTGCACGAATATCCAGATACTTACCATCCCTGGAGAGCACAAACATCAGATCGGGAATTGCCTTGAGTATAGCCTGCTTTCTTGTCAACGATTTATTGAGCTGTTTCTGATTATTAATAAGACCTGTAACATCAGACAGGGAAATTACACCCATCCCGTCACTGTTGGGAATAGTTCCTGTACGCATACGGATATTTCTTACGGTCTTATCTTTTCTGATAAGCCTGAATTCGTATTCCTGATGAGCTGACGAATCTCCCGCAAGCCTTTTCTTTCTCTGTTCTGCCACAGATTGTAAATCATCCGGATAAACAAAATCCGCCCATTTCATTTTACCAATTATCTCTTCAAGATCAAATCCCGTAAGCTCCTCGACATTGGAATTGGCTGATACAATACCACCGTCCGGTCCAAGAATCGCCATAGCGGTAGCGGTACTCTCATATATGGTTCTGTAACGTTCTTCACTGATTGCAAGAGCCTTCTCTGCCTTGAGCCTGTCTGTTACTTCCAGCCCGATTCCACCGATAAGGGGTTCTTCGTCCTGCATCTGAATTTTGAAATAATGACCGTCAAAAGTACGTTCTTCTCCGCCTTTGCATTGGAAATCTCTCTTACAACACACATACCCTTTCTCAAGAACCTCCTTGTCCCTTCTGATGAGATCTTCATACATTTCAACACTGTAAATCTCTCCGGGATCCTTCCCAAGCCAGTCGGGGTTATCAAACAATTCAAGTAAATACTTATTCATCAGCAAATATCTGGAACTCGAATCCCTGATAAAAGCAACACAAGGGATGTTCTCAAGAAAGGAGTTAAGCATGTTCTTTACCTGTTTCTGCTCTGAGGTAAGCAGAATCCCGTGAATCGCAAAACCAATGTCACCGGCAAGCTCTGTCAGGATATCAGTCAGTTCTGATACAGCGTAAGGAATTTCGGTTTCCAGTGGAATCGCAAGAAGAGAACCGTAGGAGACATCCTGGTATTCCAGAGGTGAAACAATTGTGGATTCAATAGACATTGAACTTGAATCCGACCCGAATCGAATATCGGCTCCTCCCGTTTTGATAACGATAGCAACGCTTACAAAAACACCTGAATCCATGAGGATTCTAACGGCCTGCTCCGAGAGATTGTTAACATCACCGGTTTCAATAATAAGTCTGTCAACAGATCTCAGCATACTCACAAAAGTGTTCAGTTTCCTTATTTTCTGTTCACGAATACTTCTGTCAGTGATATCGCGAGCCATAACCAGCATATGGACGGGAGTTCCATCATCGTTTCTCACCAGTATCTTGACTACATCGTATACCTGTCCATCCGGCAGCATCTCATCCGCCCGCACATAACCGCTGGAAGCCCAGGCCTCGGCATCTGATCTGGAGCAAACCGGTGACAGGTAAGGAATCTCGATATCTGAAAGATCAAGTGAAGTTAGAAGCTTTGCTGCCCTTTCGTTCCAATCCAGCCACTTTCCGCAGGGATCCTTTACTAAAATAATGTCTGGTGTCGCATTTTTAGCAGTTTCAAGAAATCTGTTTACTGAGCCGAGTTTCTCCCGGATTTCAACAAGCTCGGTTACATTCTGTAAAATAATGTGTCTGCTGGAATTATCTCCGGGAATGACAGTTGCGCTGATAACTACTCTGTTCTCTTTGCTGCAATTGAAACGAAAGGTCTGTGGAGATTCTCTTTCAAGAGAAAGCTCAGGGAACAGTTCCGACAACTGCATGCCAACCACTCCGGCCACTGACAAACCCAGCAGGCTGGCTGTGGACTGGTGTACATCTGTTATCTGCCCGTAATCATCAACGCACATATAACTTATGCATGTATTATCAAGAACGATGTCTAGAAGTTTTCCTTTGTCGCTCAACCTCAGCCCTCCAGAGTATCCTGCATTATGACAAATCAATTCCCGTAACGCAACAGAAGGGCGTCCCCGCTAAGGGACACCCTTTTCTGTCCGTTACAATCAGTTCGTCTTACTGAGGAATTGGAGCGTTTTGCGGCGGGGCCTGCCCCATCTGAGAAACCATCCCCTGAAGCATCATTGCGAGAGGAATAGTCTGATCAGGAACTTGAGTCATCAGGTTCTCTGCACCGTCAAAACCAAATCCTGTAACAAATACCGTGCCGCCCTCTTCAGCTGGATCATTTGGCAGAACTGTGGCTTCCATGAGAGGAGAAATTGGAAGTTCCATGGAAATAACCGCAACAATGCTGCCTTTTTCAGGATGGGACATGGTGAATTCCGTGCAGTTCAGTCCATCAACTTCGATTTCTTCCACGCTGAATTCAGCGCTTTCAAGCTGAGTCATGAATTCTTCAAACTCAGGATCATCCGTGGGGAGCTCCATGTTCTGTTCCAGCATTTCAGGATTCTCAGCAATCATCTGTTCAACAAGCTCTGGAACACCAGCCATATCAAAAAGCATAAGCTGTTCGCCCCGCATAATCTTAACCTGCTTGATGGCCCTGAGAGAAAGCATCATGTTTTCCATGGCATCTTCATTGTTCATGAAACTGCCATCCTCGGGAATATTTTCCCTGATGTAGACAACGGGATCAGCAATAAATTCATCCATGTAAACACCGCTTACAGCAATAAGCTCTTCAACAATAGCGGGATCAACAAGAATCTGAGCAACCGCTTCTCCGTCCGTTTCAATCTGATACCAGAGGCATGCTATGTCCTGGTAATCTTCCTGGGCAACGATTGAAAATTTGATATCGCCTTCTTCACCCTCAACACTGTAGGCAATCCACTGCCCGACTTCCGGCGCAGTAAAATCAAAGTCTATGCTTACTTCGTCGCTGCCGGAATCATTACCATTTTCAATTGCTTCGCCGTTCTCGCCGGTTTCGCCATTTTCGTCTGTCTGGGCAGGATCTTCCTGCACATCGCAACCGAAAGCGAAAATTGCCAGAAGAATTGCAAGCATCATTGTGATCTTGGTCATTCTTTCCCCTTTGTTTGATCAGTTTTAGTCAACTGATACTGTTTTGATTTTTTCAGTCAATTTTTATCAGTGAACGAACCGGAACTCCCGCATCTTCAATCTTTTTTGCGCCTCCAAGAAATGTCAGATCCATGAGAAACGCCGCCGCAACAGGTACACTTCCATCCCGCCTGATTAACTCAACTGTAGCAAGAGCAGTACCTCCCGTTGCAACAAGATCATCAATGATGAGTACCCTTGAGCCTTTCGCGAGTGAGTTGCAGTGCATCTCAATGGTGTTTGTCCCGTATTCCAGTGTGTAATCCTCTCTGATAACATCTGCTGGCAGTTTCCCGGGCTTGCGAACCAGAACCAGTGGAATGCTCAATCTGTCGGCAATAATACCACCGAACATGAAACCCCTGGACTCCACAGCGGCAACCGCATCAAATTTAATATCTTCGAGTAATTTCAGCAGATGGGTAACAGAATCTCCAAGAGCACCGGGATGGGTAAGAACAGTGGTAACATCCTTGAATACTATGCCCTCTTTGGGGAAATCCGCAACATCCCTGAAAAGATCTGCAATTTCATTAACACTGTGCATCAGTTATCCCCAATCATTTCAAGTACAAATTCCACTGCTTCCCCGGGAGTTGAAACCCTCCGAACTCCAGGAATACTCTCCCAGTTGCCAAAAGAGCATACAGGCTTTCCAGCCTGAAGAGCAAATGCGACCTCCGACAGTGTGCCGTAAGCACCTCCAACGGCACAAACCACTTCACCGGCAAGCGCAACAATACGGTTGCGGGAAACTCCCATTCCTGTCGGCAAAGCCAGGGAAACAAATGGATTAGCCTGTTCTTTTAATTCCCCGGGAAGAATACCCACAGTCAGCCCACCATGTTCTGCACACCCCATGCACGCGGCTTCCATAACACCTTCACCGCCTCCGCACACAACAGAAAACCCCGCGTCAGCCAGAAGCCCGCCCAATTCAAAGGCAAAGCTGAACTCTTCCTCAGATGCCCTATTTCCACCTATAACGCTAATCAATCTGTACATCGGAGTAAAATAATAAAAATACTTTAAATTTCAAAATCTGGAAAGTGGTCGGGGCGAGAGGATTCGAACCTCCGGCCTCCTAGTCCCGAACCAGGCGCGCTAACCGGGCTGCGCTACGCCCCGACCGAATGGAGATGAAATCTAAGTAATCACCACTGTTATTGCAACTTTCACATCAGAGAAGAAAGCTGAGACCTGAAAGAGCACCCTTCATTATCAATGTAATTATGGCTCCCGCTATCAGTACACCCAGGAAAATAGCAGGGATTGCCTGCTTTCTTGGAACATCAAAAACAAAAGCAGCAACACTGCCCGTCCAGGCACCGGTTACCGGAAGTGGAATTGCCACGAACAGGGTTAAACCAAAAGCTTCGTACCTCTTTATGTGCGGTCCAACCCGCTTGCGTGTTCTCTCAAAAAGCCAGTTGAAAAACCTGTCAAAAACTTTCCACCTTGAAAGCCAGCGACTTACCGGGCCAAGAAGCATAAGAATAAATGGCACAGGCAGCATGTTCCCGGCAACTGCCAGAAGATAAACCTTCCACCAGGGCCAGTTCCAGCTTTCAGCCATTACGGTAAAAGCCACCGGGATAGAGGCTCTAAGCTCGGTTAGAGGTAAGGCGGACAGGAGCATAAGTACAATTTCTCCTGGAAAACTCCTGAGGCAGTGGATCAATTCTATTGCTATATGCTCACCCATTCCATCCCTCTTTTCCTATGAGTGGTACAAAAGAACAGGCGAAAGATGAAACCATTTCAAGCTTTCCTTCAACTTTTTTCCATACACTGAATTCCTGTGATGATTTCGTGCCTACCGGTACACCGGCAAGGCCTCCCTCTCTCAGCTGACCTGCCAGAGATTCAGGCAGTTCAGGAGCACCGGCACTGTAGAGTATCCCATCGAAAGGCGCATGCTCTGCCCAGCCGGAACTTCCATCACCGTAGCGAACCACTGCATTTCCAGCGCCTGTCCGCCTGAGATTCGCTCTTGAAGATTCCACAAGACCCAGAACCCTTTCCACACAGTACACCCGATTGAAAAGCCTTGAAGCCACTGATGCAAGATAACCGCTACCGCTTCCGGTCTCCAGAAGTCTTCCTCCAAAAACAGGCTCAAGTGCCGAGAGCATACGAAAAACTGTTGCCGGTTTACTAATAGTCTGCCCATGCCCGATGGGAAGGCTGCGATCTGTGTAAGCCATTCTCTTCCAGCCGGGATCAACGAATACATCCCTCTGAACTTCTGACATGGCAGCCAGAACTCTGGTACTCTGGCCGGGGAAGAGCTTGTTCAGCAAAACCGTCATTTCAATAGCTTTTGATATCAAGAAAACTCCTTGAATACGAGGAAAGGAACCCAAGGGTTCCTTTCCTTTTTTCCATGGTCGGGGCGACTGGATTCGAACCAGCGACCACTTGAACCCCATTCAAGTGCGCTACCGGACTGCGCCACGCCCCGTCAGGAAAGACAATTCTATTCAACGACTATTCAACCGTCAAGTTCTGTTCGCGGCTGACGGGAAAGATCTCTGATAATAGTTTCCATCTCTAAACAGATTTCGTCAAGCAGCTCGGTTGATTGATTACCGGAATTCAGATTCAGAGTCAGCTGACCTTCCTTCTTCTTGAGCAGTTCAATCTGCTTTCGGGCTCCTTCGATAGAATAGCCCTCTCCATTGAGAAGTTTGTCTATCAGCTTTAGAATATCAATATCATGGGGTCTGTAACACCTGTTTCCCGCCTGATTCTTGTGCGGTTTAAGAGAGGGGAATGCACTTTCCCAGTAGTGCAGTGTGTGAGACTTGATGTTGAGCATCTCACTCACCTCACCAATGGAATAGTAAAGTCTTCCACTTGCCTCTTTCATTTTCCCCTCCTCAATAGTTTCTTCCACCAGGGAAGATTTTTGTTCTTTAAAGCCCTGATCTTTTCAAGCCCCCTAAGGGCAGGTTTATAATCTTCCTGCCAGGAGAGAGCATTGGCATAAGACTTTCCGGCACTGATTATCTGATTTCCCTGCAGATACATGTCTGCGATCAAACAATGGATCTCCGGATTGAAGTATTCAACTTCACTGGCCTTTTTCAATTCCTCCACAGCTTCACGAAGCCTGCCTCGCCCGGCAGCAGCCCTGGCAAGAAGTTTCCTTAGTTCTATATCGCGGGGATAAGCGATAACAGCTTTTCGCATCAAGGCATTCGCTCTCCAGAAATCTCCTTTATTTATAAGTTTTCTGGCTTCGTGCTTGATTCTTTCAAACCTCTTTCCACTCATAAGCCCTGAGGAAGTTTTCTCTTTCTTTTCGGGCTTTTGATCCCTGGTTTCTGTATCTTGAGTCGCGGAACCGGAAACGGATTCAGTAACATCTCTTCCTTCATCCGAAGTAATTACTTCCTCCTGATATTCTATCTCGGGGGTTTTCAGTTTCCTGTTATATTCTTCTCGCTTGTCGGGCTTGCTCAGTACTGAATACGCCTCATTTATTTTTGCAAACCGTTCCTG
>JAUVJW010000110.1 GCA_030596465.1 Candidatus Fermentibacteraceae bacterium
ATATGAGAAGACGAGATGCAGAAATTGCTAAAGGGTGGGGGCAAATTGCCACCCCCCTTTTGATAGAGACTACCGGAGGTGTGCAAAAGATAAATTGTGCCAACACAGAGGGTATATTTCGCATTATCCAGTCTATTCCGTCACCTAAAGCAGAGCCTTTTAAACGATGGCTTGCAAAAGTAGGATATGAAAGAGTACAGGAGATTGAAGACCCCGAACTTGCAACAAAACGAACAAGAGTTTTATATCAGGCAAAAGGTTACAGTGCCGATTGGATTGAAAAACGAATGCGTGGTATCGCGATCCGTGAAGAACTTACAGACGAATGGAAGCAAAGAGGTGCTAAAGACCAAATTGAATATGCAATTTTAACAGCAGAAATAAGCATGGCAACCTTTGGAATGACTCCGAGTGAATACAAGGAATTAAAACAATTAAAAAGAGAAAATCTTCGAGACCATATGACCGATCTTGAACTCATTTTTTCTATGCTTGGTGAAAGAGCCACAACAGAAATAACTCAAACCGACAGTTCTCAAGGTTTTAATAAGCTAAAAAAGGATGCAAAAGATGGTGGCAAGATTGCAGGTGACGCTAAAAAAGCATTGGAAAAAAAGACCGGAAAAAAAGTAAGTACAAATAAAAATTACCTTGATGTGCCAGAAAAAAAATTAAAATAATTGTTCATGCAGAAGATAATTCTGATTTTGATCGAGAAGTAAAAAAACTAATAAAGAAAAATGACAAAAACACATAACAAATCACTGTACTGGATTTTTACTATGCTTACGCTCCGTAAAAACCAGTGAGTTCAACCGTTATGGACCCCGAATTCGAACATTGAATCAGGAATTGAAAGCATTACTGCTCAGTTGTAACTTGACTTGACAATTGAATTGGAGGATTTCGAATGATTAAGTTTATTGTTTTGCTGCTTGTACTCACTGCTGCGGCGTCAGACATATCTACAACTGGCTGGTATAGGCTAACAAATCTTGAAGTGGAGGATGCACCGTCTCACAAGACAAACGGGAACAGATGGGATACAATGTCCGCGAATGCAGATCTTATGCTCAGTCTGTATTCAAACATGGGAAGTGGTGTTGTTAATGCTTTCACGACCTATGTTCTCGAGGAAGCGGGTACATCCGGTAGATGGGACATTTCTGAGGATGTACCGATCTACTGTGGTTCACATGAAGACAGTTGCAATCTCTTTTTCGTTCTGACGGATCATGACACTAAAACTCACGACGAAATGGATAGAAACTGGGTAGATACAAATGACCTGTCAACTAGAGGTATCAACGAGGTTAGACTGCAGCGTGGAACAATTGTTCGTTTCGAGTTAGCCCTGGTCAATGAAGTTGAAGACGGGCTGTTCCGGGGAGCCGGTACCTCAGCATTTCGAACCTCATATCCCGACTACGAGAACAACATCCGTCCAAAGTTTGTCCTGCAGTTGGCTGGAGCAGGAAGGTCTCGGCCTATAGAATCATACGAAATTGATGAACTTAGCTTCAAGGAGATCAAGCTTCTTCGTAATAGCTTCTACGCTTTCTACAACCGTCCCTTCTCTACGAATTGGATAAGCTTTTTCTTCTTTAATAACTTGCCTGGGTACACTGGCAAAGGACCCTCAAACCCCGCTCTGTCAGAAATAGAAGCATCCAACATAAACTTTATCCTTGATTACGAGGAAGAGAATGAGATTCCGGCGCTCTAAGAGTACTAAGAGTGTGCCCGAGAATGAAGCGGCTGCAGTGGAATTTCTGTAAGTTTTCTGTTGGGGGTTTATGCAATCCACCAGGCCTTATTGTTATAAGATAGGAGAAAGCTAATCTCACTGACTTCAAAATTTGATTCACTGGTATTAAAATTGGCTTATACCTCAAAGCTTCAGCCCCTCGCCCTAAATTCAATGCAATCCATCCTCGGAACGCTAAAGACACCAGAGCGTAAGTTATACTATATCAACCATCTGATTATGTTATACCTTCATAAGGGAGACTTTAAAAAGGCCAGATCGCTTGAGCATCGCATTCAAAGTGATCCAGATTTAAAGACACGGCAATTGTATGTTTTGGGTGATTTCCACCCTTCAGATGTAAAGCATAAAGGCAAATACTTCCAAATACTTCCTGATGCTCGAGTATCTCAGCTTTCTTCCTACCTGATATCCGGGATTGAGGAAGCAGAAGAATGGGTAACCAGAAACTTCAAAGGTTTCCAATCAAGCTTAACCTATTTCTTTATGAACGGTACAGGTCCATCACCGTTCAATGCTCATCTGGGTGACATCTACTTGAAGGTTGGTCACTACAATTCAGCTCCTCACGATAAAGAGATAGTTCAGCACGCGATCATCCACGAACTGACACATATCTACCTTAGAAACCAGATTGGTTTCAGAATAAGGCAGGAAGAATTCGGGGTAAGAAAATTTTTTGACGAGGGATTTGCACAGTATTGCGGTTTTCAATCGGTCAATGCATACAGACGGAAACTCGCCCATGCTGATGCCTGTTCAGCCGTTATTGTGAAAAATAATATGAGTGGCCTTAATAAAAGAATAGACAACTGGCAGAATACCCTTTTCAAAGAGAAGCACTACCCTCTTTACCAGGCCTCCTTGTCCTTTATTGCCTATATGGATGAAGCTATCGGTTTTGATGGTCTGCAAGAACTGTTTGAAGATGCAAATGGTAAAAACAGTTTTCTTGATGTTATAAAAAAGAAAACCGGATCTTGTTTCTCTGATCTTCTTTGCTCCTGGATCGACCGGCTACCTGATCATAATGAACAAAACGGAGAAGATTTCTTTGGTATTACCGCATCTAAGAGGTTGTCTGCAAGTTGTATTCAACTCAGCTACCAATCCAACTATCCCTTGTACCCGGTCAAAGACATTCTTGTGCTTAACGATGCTGGAGAACAGCAGGAAGTAACCATCACGCGAAACAAGAGATATGAGAAAACAGGCGACTTCAATATCTTCTGTGAGTGCGGAGAAGCACTTTCTTTGGCAATTGTATTTGATGATCATGCTCAGCGAGTTGAAATTGAAAAATCTGTATAGCATATTTATATTTACAAGTAATTATCTTAATAACAACCGAATTGGATCAATTTTTTAGGTTGCAGGCGAAAAATGCCTGGCGGTTCATTCAGAGCGTTCCTGGGAAAGCAGATCACTCTGGAACAACTATTGGGGAGGTTTCATGGACAACAGACAATCAATCTTTAACACAATGCTTCTACTATTTCTAACCACCATCTTTCTATCATTTTCATGCACAGGCAATGGTACGGATTCTGACAATCAAGATTCAATGGATTCATTTATGCTTGATACTCTGGTCGTTGTTGATTCGATCGGTGTGTTTATGGGTGATTCCACCGAGATGTTCGCACACATTACCAGTGTCGTTCCTTTACCGGGCAGAAAACTAGCTGTAATGGATATACTCACCGGGAAGATTTCCGTGTTTACTATGGATGGGGAATTCCAGCATTCTTTCGGTGGTATGGGCTCAGGACCAGGAGAATTCCAGGGTGCTATCCATATGGGGTTGATGACAAATGGACATCTCTTGATCCAGGATCGAATGGGTGATGAATTCGTAGTCTTCTCGCAAGAAGGAGAGTATTTATACAGCTTCTCAATAAACCCTTTATTCAGACCTATCGGCTGGGCAATACTCCCCTGTGATGATTCGACTTTTGTGATGTACTCATTCACCCGTGAGCTTGTTGATCAGACCATTGTCCAAACATGGGAGATCGTCCGCTGCTCGATAGAGAACGGAGAAACAAAAACCACCTATTTCTTTAATCAGCAGGATATCCTCGAGGAACCTCTGGATTGGCTTTCCTGCTACAAGGTTGTAACAACCGGGAATAATGGTGAGGTTTACATTTCCGACTGTGCTTCTGATAACTATGAGATACAGGTCTTATCCTCAGAAGGTGATTCAATTCGTACCCTCCGGAAGCCTGCAATCACCGTTCCAGTCTCTGAAGATGACATAGGATACATCAACATCATACCTCTGGTGCATTTATGGCCTGATACAGCCCATCCAAGGAACATACCCGGCATGTTTCCAGAGTTTCGACCTTTCGTCGGACAGATGGACATCGATTCACTCGGCAACCTGTGGGCCAGACGCGGTACAGTGAATGAGCGTATCTGGGATGTGTTCTCCCCGGAAGGCGAGTGGCTCGGTGGAGTGCTTATTAAGGGATTACCCATCAATGAAACTGTGGAGCTCCATATGAACAGGTTCGGTGCAGTGGCAACAGTATATGAACCTGAGGACTATTACAGAGTATACGTATTTAATGATGATGAATGATCAATATGAGGAACCTGAAACAGCCGGGCTGTTCGCCCGGCTGTCTCTTATCAAAAAACTAACGGGTCGGGAGACCGGCTGTGAATTCGTCCACTGTGGCTTTCATTGTACCAACCTCTGATCCCAGGTTATCCGAGATAGCCTGCATCTCAGCTCTGACTCCAATAAGCTCGTCCCTCAAGGCATCCACCTCGACCTGAAGAGCCTCAAGCTCGGGATCAGTATCTCTGAGTTCTTCCAGTTTCATGGAAAGCTCATCCAGAACAGCCAGGTCGGGAATCATTTCCCTGAGAGCATCAGTCTCACTGAGAATACCATCAAGCTTCAACTGAATTTCATCAAGCAGCTCCATGCCCGGAATCTCAAAGTCCGGTATCTCAGTCTCAGGTACATCCGGCACATCGGGAATCCCGAATGCCATGGCTATACCCGCGATGAGCGCAAGCAGATAAATAGATCTCATACATCCTCCATTTCTGTAATTACCCTACACTCCTCACAGAACAATACATAATACGCAGTTGAAGAGGTATTCGCAAATACCGTAAATACCGGTGCATTTGACACATGTCACGGATTGATGTCTCGTATTTGCTTGTATGTCTTGATTATAGAATAGGCATTCAATATGCTACCATGTCAGGAGCAGTCAAAATATGAACTTAAATGAAAGGGTACTGAAATGAAACTGATACCGGGGGATACAATTGCCGAAGAAACAAAGGGTACAGACAAGCTTACACTGGTAGACTTCAGCGCGGACTGGTGTGGTCCCTGCAAGATGCTTCATCCTGTACTTGATAAGCTGACCAGTGAACTCAGTTCAAAGGTAAACTTTATGACGGTAGATATTGACAAAGATCCGGCAGCTGCCAATCAGTTTGGCATCAGAGGTGTACCTACCATGATCATATTCCACGGAGGAAAAGAGATCGATAGAATGGTTGGATTCAGAGATAAGGCCTCACTGAAGAGAGACCTTGAAGCCCTTGCGGTTGGAACACTGGGATAATGGGTTTCAAGGTTGAGGTTGGATTGGTTCACAGTGGGGCAGAACAGAACTCGGGCTCTTATCAGCTTGTTATCGCCGGCGGTGGCCCCGCTGCCCTTTCCGCCGCCATTTACGCCGCCAGATACGGTATTGAGCATGTTGTACTTGAAAGCTGGAAACCGGGGGGGCAGGCGGCCCTTACTGCCGAGATAGAAAACTATCCCGGTTTCAGCTCTATCGCGGGGTCAGACCTTACCAATGCAATGAAAAAGCAGGCTATCGAAGCTGGAGCTGTTTTCCGGATGGAAACTGTGGAAAGCGCCACAGAAGTCAACGGGAAAATACTGGTAAAAACCGATTCGGCAGAGTACATGGGAGATTATCTTATAATCGCCACAGGTGCTGCTCCTGCAACACTGGGAGTACCGGGAGAGAGCAAGTACTATGGACGGGGGGTGAGTTTCTGCGCAACCTGCGATGCTCCTTTCTTCAGGAACAAGAGGGCAATTGTAGTGGGTGGTGGCGACAGTGCTGTTAAGGAAGCTCTTCATCTTACACATGTAGTCTCTCAACTGGGTCTTGTACACCGCAGAAACAAGCTTCGCGCGGAACCCTATCTTGCAAAAAAACTTGTTGAGCATGAAAAGGTAACCACCTACTGGAATTCCCATCTGACAGAAGTCATCGGAGATGAGCAGGGAGTTACAGGCGTAATTCTGGACACTCCTGAAGGCAGGAAGCATATAGACACCGATGGCGTATTTTTGTATGTAGGCACAGTGCCTGCAACGGAGCCCTTCGCTTCACTGGTTGAACTGGATAGAGAGAAAGCAGTTGTTACCAGAAACATTGTGGGAACATCAAATCCCAGGGTATTCGCGGCGGGAGATGTAACAAACAACGGATTCAGACAGGTTGTCACGGCGGTGTCCGAAGGGGCAAGAGCTTCAGCTGCTGTATTCGATCTGCTTGAAAATGAAGAATAGAAAGAGGTAACAAATGCCACTGCTTTCAGATGAAGACAGAGAAGCAATAAGGGGTCATTTTGGCCTGATGACTGAAAATGTCACAGTAACCCTTACAAAGGCTCCGGGTGAATGTGAGACAGAAACCATACTCACAGAACTCAGCGAACTTTCATCAAAACTCACGCTGAACATTGTGGAATCGAAGAAAGAAAGCGCCATGCTTCCGTCACTGAGTATCGGAAACACGGGCAGACTGATCTTCAGAGGTATTCCATCCGGATACGAATTCAGCAGTCTTCTAACCGGAATTATTGATTCAGGCAGAACTGAGAAAACTCTTACAAATGAAACAATGGTTTTCCTGGACAACCTTCAGGAGGATCTTCACATAAGAGTGTTCGTAACCCCCACCTGTCCACATTGTCCGCAGTCAGTGGTTCTTGCCCACCGTATGGCAGCCTATTCAGACAGAGTAATTGCAGAG
>JAUVJW010000157.1 GCA_030596465.1 Candidatus Fermentibacteraceae bacterium
AACCTTCTCTGCAGAATAAAACCGGTTGAGAAACACCGTGGGAACTTCGAACAATTCCACAAAAACTGCTCATCTCTTCTTGACATGAAAAGCCTTCTGATCTCGGTTCCGATTGGAATCCTGTCGTGGGGAGTTGAAGCCCTTGTACTCTGCCTTGTAGCACTATCACTTGGAATCGAACCGGCGCTTCCGGTCGGACTTGCCCTGCTAGCTCACTCGGCGGGAACCATTGCGGGAGCTGTCTCAATGATACCCGGCGGCCTCGGCCTCACCGAAATAACCATAGGAGCAATACTCACAGGTGCAATGTCAGAACCCGATGCAGCGGTAACCACACTCATCATGCGCTTCGCCACCCTCTGGTTCGCCGTCCTACTTGGAATAATCGTACTGGGAATAGTAAAAAAGAAAAACAGATCCCTATAAACGGCATCTGTCTGTTAATGGAAAAAACTGTTTATCAATCAGTCAAAATGTTGGATCTGCGCTCCGTCTGATTAAACAGCTCAGGATTGGTATAGAGTATTCCGCCGTCGTTTCTAATACCACCTGGTTCAGAACCATCAGGGCAGTTGTTAGGAAAAGAAGTTGGACCTTCCCCAGTACTACAAATAGCACTCCAGCCGCTATCTGCGGCTCCCACTATACCTATCAGAACAGGTTTTGAGTAAATCTTTGGAAAAAACATAATTATAATTTTCCTTTCACATATATGAATAATACTACCAGAATAACTTTCTGACAATAGTGCAGTAAAATCTTATGACTGGAGCCGGAGAGAGTAGAACCGGAAATGAAAATCTTGTGACACTGCGGTATTTTCCTCTCCTTAGCACTCCGGTAACTATGCGGATCATTTTTGAAGACTTTAAATTTCTGTCATCATCATTCACTCCCGACCTGTCACCTGCGGCTATCACTAATGTCATGCCAGACTGATCCCGGACACTCACAACTCTGTGAACAACGAACCGTTCCCTTCCCTCATTCGGGAAAACAGCTATCATACCTGATTTCAGATCCCGTATCTGACACTCCTCCGCTTTGAGAATATCCCCGGGTATCAGGTTAGGCCACATGGAAAACCCCTTTACCCATCCGCGGTGCCCTTGAGATAGCTCGTTCATTATTGAAACAACAAGTTTGCAGGATCTTCATCAATTCCGTACCGCAGAATGTAGGCAGGATAAGACTTGAAAAGAGTCTCAAGAAAGGCAACAGCCTGCCGATACTCATTTTTACTTATATGCCCGTAAGCCATGATTGATGAGTTCTTCAGTACTCTGTAAAAAGCGTAACGGGGAGAAAGCATATATCGAAAAGCCGGTGAACCCTTCTCCAGAAAGTAGAATGCTTTCAGTGGCGCGGCATCGATGTTCTCGGTACCCGCAGACTGCTTCATTGAACCGCAGGGCAGGCATCTTGTTACTCCATCGGTTCCTCTTGCGATTACTACGCTGTCATCGGCAATTGCTCCAAATCGTTCCTGAGTCAGCCTGCTCATTACAGTTGATTTGCCACCACCAGATTGAGCCAGAAAGACAAAAGCGGCATCATCTTCAGCTACCGATGAAGCGTGCAGAACAACTCCGTTTGGCAATACAGCAAGTAGTTGTGCTCTCAGAATGAATCTGTCCATCATCTGTCTATCAATCTTGTTTTCGGGAATAGACCGGCATCGTACGCCCTCTGACAAAGAATATCCGGGCTGGTAATGGTTCCACCTGTTTCCATATTGTTAACCACACAACTGCCTATGCAGGTGTCTCTGTGAATGCACTTACGGCAGATTCCTTCAAGGTTATCCGGAACCGATGCTCGGATCATTTTGTACACAGGTGAGTTTTCCCAGGCTTCCTGTACAGAGGTTTCAGGGAATTTACCCCAGGCCATTTCTTTCCGCGAGAATGCTATACCACAGAGCGAAAATGTACCGTCGGGAAGCACACCCATCAGGTTTCTTACTGCACAGTAACCGAGACTCTTCAGACGATTTACAGGAAGCAGTGCTGCCGGAACGGATGGAAGCACCCAGGCAGGTGTTTCTTTGTCTATCCAGGCAAAAAAGTCCAGGGTTTCTTCGATGGAAGTGTTATCGAAAAAACTGTTGTATTTCCCCCTGCCGGATGGAGTAATGAAATTGATCTTGAGTGTATAAGCACCGATGCTTTGAATAAGGTTGATCATGTCCTTTATGGGTTTTCTTTGTGTGTCCGACACGCACATTATCACCTGATTGTTGATTTTATAGTCAACAAGTTTCTCGGCAAATGCTACAGTCTTCTTCCAGGCCCCGGTTTGGCCCCTGAACTTGTCATGAACATCGGCTTCAGCACTGTCAATGCTTACAGAAATGTGGAATGGTTTTCTTTCAACGAGAGCATCCCAAAATCCATCGGGTTGAAGAGTTCCATTTGTCTCAATGGTAACTTTCGGAAAGCTGTCAGCAGCAAATCTGTAAAGGGGAACGATGTCATCGTATAGTAACGGTTCTCCACCGGTAAGTTTTACGTATTCACAACCCATTACTTTTGCCTGAGTAAGCAGTTCTTTCCACTGTTCCAGGGCCAGAGTTTCTCCAGTAAACGAACCTTCATTTACCCAGCAGTGCTTGCAGTGAAGATTGCAGCCACCGGCAGGATTGATGTAAAGAACGCCAGGAGTTGGAATCATAATTTTTCTCCCAGTGCCAGTTTCAGGCAGGAATGTCGGTCAAAACCGACCTTTTCATGCATGTTCAGTGCTTCAACAGGGCAGCCGCCACTACAGTAATCAAAGTGCTCACAGTTTTTACAGGCGGGATAATCCGATCTGGGTTGCGCCATGAATTCTGTGAATTCATTCATTACACTGCCGGTAAGAATTTCTTCCAGTGATTGTCCGGTGATATTGCCCAGTGTCAGGTCAGGAAGGTGATCGCAGGGGGTTACTCTGCCGTCGGGAAAGATGGCTATCTTACCTTTGCCTCCTCCACAGGAGTATGCCCTGTTTTCTGTTTTGTCCAAAACTCCATCTTTGTATTTCAATACTCTTTCTCGCATATCAATAAGAGTCCCATGGATTCTGCCCGTGCTTTGTACGGCAAGAGGATAAAGCCGTTCTGTGGCTCTATTGAATCTTGCCTGGTCGGGCACCATCGAATGGTTGAGAACAGGTCCGGCGAGCAAAAAATTGTTGAACTTTATCCAGTCTGCGCCAAGAGAAAGAGCAAACTCGGCAGTTTCATTGAGTTTTTCAACATTTATGCTGGTGACTGTGCAGTAGAAACCGAAGGGAAGTTTTGCGGTTCTGAGTTTTTTTACGCCTGCAACAAGTTCTTCAAAAACACCTTCGCCTCTCTGATTGTCAACTGTCTCCATGTCTGGCCCGTCCAGACTGACCATGAATTCGTTAAGCCGTGAGGAATACCGTTTTACGGTCTTTATAATCGACGGAGTTATCAGAGTCCCATTGGTGTTGATGGAGAATCGAAATGGTCTTTTGTAAACCTCAGCGAGGAATTCAGTAAAATCCGGTCTGTACAGGGGCTCTCCTCCGGTAAGGGTAAGTTTCAGGAGCTTACTTCTCTTGAGTTCATCGAGGATTTTGATCCATTCTGAAAGCGGAAGATCGGTATCCAGATCACCGTGGCTGGTAACAGAGCAATGCTTGCATCTGAGGTTGCACATGCCTGTTATCAGAAGGTTTGCCTCGCGCGGGGAAACCCAGTAAGGAGTACTCAAGCCAGAGCGCCCTTCTCTCGCAATTCCATGATGAAATCTTCAAGATCCTGCTCAAGGTTTTTTTCTTCAGGGTAGAGCTTTTTCAGTTCCATAAGGATTTCTTCTCTGTCTTTGTCCCTGTCTATCATATCGCAGATGCCGAATGCAACGCCTTCGGTTACCTGAAGATTACCTGTATCTATGTTGAAGAGAATGCCTCCGGCCGGTTCTTTTCTGAAAACAACTCCTTTTGCGTATTCAAGCTTTTTCATTACTCCTCCTGTTCTAAATGTACGGTACACCAATTATAACATGCAGCATTATTCATGAGAAACAATTCGCCGGGCTTGTTTTGCGATTACCCGAGAAGATAAGTGCTGTACGATGATTTGGGCGGAACTATCTGAATGTTGCCTGTGTTCTTAGTATATAACATATTAAAATTAGATTAAGGTAATGGAACGTTAGTGTCTATAAAAAAATCGGGGATTATTAATAAGTTTTTAGTATTTACTCTGTGTCTGGCTTTTTTTGCTGTACCGCTTAGCGCCCAGACCGGCGACACGATATTTACACAAACCTATTCTTTTGCAGAGGTGGAAGATGGTATACAATCAGCCAACCTTGCTGACGATTTCACACCGGATTATTCTGGAGATATCCGATATGTAGTAATATGGATGCTATATTCGGGGACACAACCTGACAAAATATTTCTGAAAATTACCGAGGACAATGGAGATATTGATCCCAATACAGCTACCACGATTATCTCTGGAGTTTTTCCAGCAACTCATGTTGATACCGGTGATGATAAATGGGGTTTTGATGTTATTCAAACCACCTGTACTCTTTCCGGTACCGCCAGCGCGTCCACCAGTAACAATTACTAGCTGGAGGTTGGAATACCAGCCGGTTCGTACTGGTGTGTTCAGCAGCCACTTGTTTTCGGTTCGACAATGTGGATTTTCTACGAAGGTCAATTTGTTAGTTCGCTGGAATTGATTGGGGAAAATTATGACACTTTCTTTGAGCTGCATATTCCGGTTGCCCTTGAAAGAAACACCTGGGGTTCTATTAAAGCATCGTTCTAGGAGTGTGTCCAACAATGAAACATTGGCATAAAACCCACACAACTGGCTATAATACTCGCATATTATCGTCAAATACATCCAGTATTCTCCTCAAATCTACAAGCATTCTATCTCAGCTGTGAGAATCTTCTGCTCAATGTACATTGTCGGACACACTCCTAGTTTTCTTACAGCTGAACAGACGATATTGCGCTGATCTCGGCTCTAAAAAATCATGAATGACCAGATTCTATATTTACAGTGCTTTACAGAAAATGGAACATTGACCCGGCCTCCGGGGTAATATATTACTATAATAGATGGTTGAAATACTTTAAGGAGAAGATTCAATTATGAAAATCACTATTGCAGTATTAATGCTTG
>JAUVJW010000153.1 GCA_030596465.1 Candidatus Fermentibacteraceae bacterium
CCCGCCCGGGACTTTTCCCCCGGACATTGTGTCCGAATATGGTCTGGCTGCAGTAGGTACAGAAGTGATTGCATCCACGGTTTGTTTCCATATAACCAACCGGGTTTTTCCTTGATGCAATATGCGGAGATTTGTAGTATTTCAAATTGTAAAGCTGCCAGGCGGGCATTGGCAGATCATCAAGGTCCATAATCGGCGCTCGGGGTTTGGTGACCATGTAATCATCATTGTCAAAAAAGGCAATACCTGCAATCCCGTGAAGCTCATTACCCAGACAGAGTTCTCTAAGGGTGTTTTCTCCCTCCCCGATTGAAACCACATCGAATTCGCTTGTCTCCAGTACTTCCCTGGGAAGCGTAGTTGCGTGAATACCACCTGCTATGAGCATGGTTTCAGGGCATTCCTCTCTGGCAATTGCGGCAAGGGTAATGGCTTCTGAAACCAGGGGCGTAGTGAAAGTAATTCCTACATAGTCGGGTTTCTAATTGCGGAGTACATCCCGATAAGCATCAATGGGACTTGCTTCTATCATCAGATCAGCCACTCGAACATCGTGGTTATCTTCAAGCACGGCACCCGCAAGAGCCCCCAGAGTAACGAAGGGTGCGGATGTTATCGCAACTCTGATTTTACTGTCGCTGTAAACATCTATGGAAGACGGTGGATTTACAAGAAGAACTCGGGCCAAAACAATCTCCTTATTCAAGTGCCCCGGCATCATATGGATACCGGGGCAAATATTTGCTACCTGTCAATAACAACCAGTCTGGAAACTGCCGTCTGTCCGTTGCAGGTAGCCATTACGGGATAGATGCCGGGTGGCAGTCTATGCCCCACCCCATCTGTAAGGTTGAAGGGAACTGTAATATCCCCGCCGGGTACTGTTCCACTGAAAACGGTGTTAATTATTCTTCCTGACAGATCATGTACCTGAAGAGTCAGCAGACCGCCGGACGGAATTCTACATGTAAATGCGGTGGTTGAAACAGCAGGGTTAACACCTGTAAGCTGCATAGAAAGTGCCTGTACAGTTTCTCCTTCTTCAATCGAGAGAGCCCCGGTAGCCCATATTTCCACATCATCAATATTCCAGCCGCAATACTCCCAGCCTGCATCTGTAGTTCCCATAACCCAGCGAATCCAGACAGTGGCTTCAGTATCCGCGAAGGCGGAGATGTCGATGAATCTGGTACTCCAGTCTCCATCGGTTATCTCTTCTTCACCGTTCTCCCACACAGAGAACCATGTTTCGTTATCATTGGAAATCTGCACCGCCGCATGGTCGTATGCGTTACCTTCAACACCCAGCCACCTCTGGAATCGCAGCTGTGTGCCATAAAGGTTGGAGCAGTCTATAGCGCCTGTTGTAAGATATTTTTCACTTAAATAGGGCTGGTAATCACCCTGCAGGTTGTATCCGTAAACATTATCACCTGTAAAACCTGATGAGGGATCAGGATTGCCGTGGGAGCCGCCCATTCCCTGAGGTATGCCCCAGTTCCAGAGATTGTCAGCGGTCCATCCGGGATCAGTATCCATGTTCCAGCTGTAAACAATACCCGCTTCTCCCACAATAAGAACAACTGTTCTTGTGGTGTTACCCATACCGCTTGTAACATTGATAAAATCAACATCGGCAGTATAAACACCAAAAGGCAAGGCGGCAGCTTCTGAATTTATAGACGCTGTAATATCAATAATCTCACCTTGAGAAATACTGCCGGACAATGCTCCCGTGAGATCGAGCCAATTCACAGATTCCGGAGAAACCAGATACTGTACATTTCCATCGCCCATGAACTCCATTTCCCATGTTTCCGAACTGGGTGTAAAGGGGCCTCCTGTATCTCCCTGAAAAAGAAAATCCTGATCCGGAGAGAGACTGATACCTGCGTTATATCCAAGAAGTTTCAGGCAGAAGTTGCCGGTTCCCGGATAAGGATTGCCGGTCCATGTATACAAATCGTGCCAGATCCCGTCGTTGTACCAGCTCTCATTCTCGGAAGCTGAGGATTCCACTATTACCCTCATGGATGCCCCAAGCAGCACAGGTATTTCAGCAGTCCTGTCAAAGGCATAGCCTCCGTCAGAAAACTCCAGGACGAAATAAACACTGTCGCCCTGAGCAAGCTCAAATGGATTGGCAAGTTCCACGGTGTGAAGCCCTATGTACTCGAAATAGCCACTCTCCGTGGTAATCAGATCTGAAAGCACTCCACCGCTGAAACTACCGTAAAAAGAAGCCGTGAAATCAATTGAATCCGCAGCGGTAAAAAATGATACGGCCGGAATGTAATGATCATCAGCAGCTTCAAAGGCATTCATTACTTTTACTATACCTGTAAAGGTGTCACGCCAGCCATGATAATCGTGGTAATAGAATTTCTCATACTCCATGGCCTGAACATTCGTAAAGGATACTGTTCCCATGAATGGTTCACGGGCACACCACTTGTCCCAGTAGCTGATAAAGAAGTAGCCGTCGAAACCCCAGCTCTCTCCCCAGCTGTTCTTCACAATCCATGCCCCCGGTTCGGGAGCCTGAGTTATCTTGTCATCATCCCAGCCGACAATAGTAACCGCATGGTTTGGCAGCATTGTAGATGAAGGAGGCTGGTATTGTATGTAATTCTCCATGAACGCGCTGTCCACGCAGTAACAGCATGCCATGCCTCCATGGTTCATAAGAGCAGTTTTTACTCTGTCAAATGATGAAAGATCATCCCCCACTACATGCCATTCCACATCCGCCGGATAGAAGTAATGAAAATCAGGTGAACTCAGGGAAGGCGCAACATCGTAAGACTGTCCATCAATGTCTCTGACTGCTCCGTCTCCACGCGAAAGATATGCGGTTGAAACAAGGTAATCTCCACCCATGTGCACGGTTAAGCCTCCACCGGTCGGAGGGTCAATGTCTGAATTGTACCACTCGTTAAATCCATTCCACCAATCAAGGTGGTATTCGGCCAGAGCCGGTTCACCCGTTTCTCCGTTGTTTTCCCAGACATCGGTCATAAGCAGGTTTGACTCGATGGCGGCCATGGTTCCATGAGTCCAGCATGTTCCACCCTGCTGGCTCTTTACAGATGTGACATAATTCTCGCCGCCATAGTCTCTCAAATCAAATTGAGCCGGTAACTGAAGTTGTATCAGTGCTACAAGAAATACAGCAATAAACACGTAGAACCTCCAATAGTTAACAAAAACACACCCCGAAAAGTTCACACCTCCCGGATCGTACACTTGCAGAAATAATCTGTCTTTATATACTACAGTCATGAAGACGCTGGTAGCTATTCCCGCACTGAACGAGGAGATCACCATAAAGCAGGTGATTTCCGCCATTCCAGAACAACTGCACGGAACTCAAGTAGAAGTACTTGTTGTCAATGATGGTTCCACTGATTCTACCGCTGCCAAAGCTCATGAAGCTGGCGCGGATGTTATCTCCCACGGCAGGAATATGGGTCTTGGCACAGCTTTTCGCACCATGCTTTCGTATGCCCGGGAAAAAGGCTTTCACTTCATGGCCACCATGGATGCAGACGGGCAGTTCAATCCAGCCGATCTTCCAGCTCTTACAAAACCGGTAATCGAAAATAGAGCTGATTTCTCTACCGCCAGCAGATTCATGAATCCTGAACTGATGCCCGACATGCCCTTCTTGAAAAAATGGGGTAACGCGAGAGTAGCAAAACTGGTTAGCAATCTTGCAAACACAAAGATTTATGACGCTACATGCGGTTTTCGGGTTTACGGGCCAAAGGCTCTTGAAAGGGTTTCATGCTTCAGCAGATTTACATACACCCAGGAAGTTCTGATCGACATCGCCAAAAAAGGCCTCAGAATAAAAGAGATCCCCACAAAGATCAGAGGAGAGAGAGAGCACGGTAAGTCCAGAATTGCTTCAAACCTCTGGCGCTACGCTACGCTCTCTGTAGAGGCAATGTACTCTGTAGCACACGGTCATTCTCCATGGCGCTTCTACGGAACTCCTGCGTTTTCCCTTATTGGTATCGGTGTTCTGCTCGATGTTTTCACGCTTTCCTGGTGGATTACCAGGGGTAGCATTTCACCATTTACAGCCTTTGGAATGGGAGGGCTGTTCTTAATCACTTTCGGTATACTTCTTATTCTCTTTGCGTCCATCGCCGATATTTCTGCGTCTAACAGGAAAATGCTTGAGGAAATTACTGCGATTGAAACCAGAAGAATCAGAGAAAAACTGAATCACTGATAAAATCCTCCTGTTCCCTGAAGAGCAGATATTCAGATCCGATGGGCGGTGCTTCTACCTTTCATTATTCAGATAGAACCATCAGGCAGATCCAGCCACCTTTCCGCTTCTTCTATTGATTTGAAACCTCTTCTGAGAAGCCTTGATTCTCTGGAGTAAGATTCAAGCTCCAGTTCCCTGGAAATACCTTTCGGGAAAACCTCTGCGGATCTTGACAAACCGGCGGCAATAGCCAACCTCTGGGCTTCTATGTGGAGATTTTTTACAAGATGCCCTGGAGTAAGCATCTCTCTCACATCTACAAGCGCGGTAAAGGGTGAATCCAGTCTCTCTATGGCCAGAACTATATTTTTAACATAATCCGGGGTCACAGAAGGATCTGTCCAGAACCCCCTGAGTGTAAGGTAAAGCCGATTAATCTCACCGTCCAGGCTGATAGTGTAATTTACGGTTTCCGCAATCACCCGTTTCATATTTCCTCTCCTTCATCACCATTGATTTTCAAACTAGCATAAGATTATGCAAATGTCAACAGGTAAATTGACCATATCTATTTCTGTATATTGTGTTTTATGACAATAATACACCATTACCTCAATCTAGAACCGTTTATATAAAGTGCAAGCGCAGTTCTTGCTTTCCGGACAGCAAATGACAATGATACAATGTGATATTTATTTCGATTTGTTATGGCAGCATAAGAAGAAAGGTAAACGCATGAACAGCGCAACTGAAGAGAAAACCTATGAACAACTGAGTCCATTTGAGCTTAAAGACAAGCTCATTGAAATGGCTGAAAAGAAGTCCGAGAAACTTATGCTTAACGCAGGCAGAGGTAACCCGAACTGGGTGGCCACTGAGCCCAGACATGCATTCTTTCTTCTTGGAAACTTCGCCATGGAAGAGGCATACCGGGTAATGAGCCGCCCGGGGCTCGCACGTGCTCCTGTTGCGGCGGGGTCCGCGGATCGTATGCGTGAATTCTGCCTGATACACAGTGAGACACGAGGCGCACAGTTCCTTGCGGATTCACTGAAGTATATCACCGCCG
>JAUVJW010000180.1 GCA_030596465.1 Candidatus Fermentibacteraceae bacterium
CACATAACCGCCGTTTCTCCCCTGGAGCCGAACAACATTACGAGGATTATCTGGATCGAAGAGGAGAGATAACAGGGTGAAGGTCGCAGTTCTCGGAGCCGGGCTGGCTGGTCTCAGCGCAGCTGAAGAGTTGGCCCGGCGGGGACATGAGGTTGTTGTTCTTGAAAAAGAATCTTTTCACGGAGGGTTGGCAACCACTGTCAAGAGAAATGGATTTGAGTACGATCTGGGCCCCCACAGATTTCACACATCTAACAGAGAGATCCTTGATTTCGTAAAGAAACTTCCTGGAATTGATTTTCTTGAGTTGAACAGGGTAAGCAGGATCAGACTTCTTGACAGATACTTTGACTATCCTCTGGCGTTCGACAATGTGCTGTCAACCATGCCTTTGCACAAGGGCATAGGAATGATGCTCAGCTTTCTGCTGGAGAAAGTCAGGGGATTATTTGTTCCAAGAGAGCAGGAAAGCTTTGAAGGATGGGTTTTAAGTCGTTTTGGCAGAGGGTTATATGAGTTATATCTTGCGCCATACAATGAAAAGCTCTGGGGCATTAAACCATCTCAGCTGAGCGCAGACTGGGCCAGCCAGCGAATTACAGTACCCAGCCTGGCCGGTTTGATAAAAGAGACTATAGCACCTTCCAGGGAGACTGTGAGAAGCCTTGTGAGTACATTTCACTACCCCAGAGGTGGAATTGGAGAGATCTGTCACGGGCTGGCTTCTGCAGTTACTGAGCTGGGTGGTTCTATTTTCTTTTCTACAGAACCCACAGCTTTGCAGAAAACAGCGGGTGGATGGCGTATAGATTTTGAAAATGGTCACATTTTGTGTAACAAAATCATAAATACTATTCCCGTGAATGAGTACACAAGATTGCTTGGGGATATTCTTCCCCCGGAAGTTCATCAGGCAGCTTCAGATCTTAAGTTCAGAGCCCTGGTGTTTTTGACCATACTGCTTGACAGTGATGTAACTCCAACAGATCATTGGATTTACACTTCTGAAGATCGTTACTTGTTTAACAGACTGTCGATTTCCAGGAATTTTGATTCTGATGTACGCTCTCAAGTTGTTTTTGAATAAAGTTGTCAGGAAAATGATGAAGTCTGGAATATGTCCAGGGAAGAACTGCTAAGGCTCACTACTCCAGAAGCTGAACATCTGGAGCTTTTTTCTGCGGATATGGTGGTTGGTGTCGACCTGATTCGCAGAGCGCATGCCTACCCCATCTATGATCTTTCCTACGCCAGGAATACCTCGATGGTTCTGGACGCTTTAGAAAACACCCCGGACAGTGTTACTTGCGGCAGGCAGGGGTTGTTTCGTTACAACAATATGGATCATTCCATTGAAATGGGTAAATTCGCCGCGCTTGAGATTCTTGGTGAGGCTTCTGTGAAAGATCACTTCAACTGGGATGAGAACACCTGGTCTGATGGTTAATCTGAGAAAATCAGGTTCTGTTTTGCTAATTGCAATTGGCGCCGTTTTTGTTTTCGGTGCGTTTGTAAATCCACCTTTCCTCAGACCACTTCTTGGGGTAACTTGCCACAGACTTCCTCACAGATCCTTTGACTGGGCACCGGGTCTTTGTGCGAGATGCACATTTTTCTGGATCGGGGTGTTTCTCTCGTCTTCTCTGATGTTTTTCAGAAAACTTCCAGGCTCACTTGTGATGGGGTTGTTATTTATTCTTCCTATGGCTTTGGACGGATCACTGCAATTTATTGGTTTGTATGAAAGTACAAATATTATGCGGCTGCTCACCGGCTTCCTGGCAGGAGCCGGTCTCTGCATCTTTCTGGAAGACGGTGCAGCAGAGTGAGTTATGCTTTGTGTTTGTAGCCCCTTATTGTGAGGAAGGAAAGCATTCCTGCACAGGTTTGGAATACTCTATTGACAATTCTGTCGGAAAGCGTGAGATTCGATGCCGACCGGACATAGTATCCGGTATCCACAGAAAGTGGAAGAGGCCGAACCTGACGGTTCGCTGTTGCTCTTTCGCAAGAGTTATTTGACTTGCGGAAAGGACGACTCAATATGAGCAGAAAGAGAACACTTATCTTAGGCGCCGCCGGGCGCGATTTCCACAACTTCAATACACTGTATCGCAAAGATGACAGTTACGAAGTAGTAGCTTTTACAGCAACCCAGATTCCTGATATCGATGGAAGAAAGTATCCTGCGGAACTTGCTGGAGAATTCTATCCTGAAGGTATCAAGATTCTTGACGAGAGTGAACTTGAGAACATTATCAATGGTGAAAACATTGAGCTTTGCGTAATGTCATACAGCGATCTTCCCGACAGCACGGTTATGGCACTGGCCAGCCGTGTAAACACAGCAGGTGCTGATTTTGTGATGATCGGCGCTGGCCGCACAATGGTTAAGAGCACCAAGCCTGTTATTGCCATTACGGCTGTTCGCACAGGTTGTGGCAAGAGCCAGACAACCCGTCGCGTTGTCGAAGAACTGAAGGCTGCCGGTAAGAAGGTTGTTTCCATTCGTCACCCAATGCCGTACGGAGACCTTGTAAAGCAGAAGGTTCAGCGTTTTGCAACAATTGAAGATCTCAAGAAACATGAATGTACAATTGAAGAGATGGAAGAGTACGAGCCACACATCATAAGTGGTAATGTCATTTACTCGGGTGTAGATTACGAAGCAATTCTTCGTGAAGCCGAGAAAGAAGCAGATGTTATCCTCTGGGACGGTGGCAACAACGATACATCCTTCTATGCCCCGGACCTTACCATCACAGTTGTTGATCCTCACAGACCTGGTCACGAACTCAGTTACTACCCCGGTCAGACCAATCTCAGACTTGCGGATGTTGTTGTTATCAACAAGATCGACAGTGCGTATCCTGAGGATGTTGAGGAAGTAAGAAAGAACATTCGTTCAGTTAATCCCACAGCCCGCATCATTGACGGCGCCAGCCCCGTTTCCGTAGACAAGCCTGAGCTTGTTCTCGGGAAAAAGGTTCTTGTTGTTGAGGACGGACCAACCCTTACACACGGCGAGATGGAGTACGGCGCAGGTTTCGTAGCGGCCGAGAAATTCGGTGCCGCAGAATTTGCCAACCCTGTACCACATGCAGTTGGTACAATTAAAGACACCTTTAACAAGTACTATCCGGGCGTGGAAGAGACTGTCATTCTTCCGGCAATGGGCTACGGTGATGCTCAGATCAAGGATCTTGAGGATACAATCAACGCCATCGACTGTGATGTCGTTATTATTGGAACCCCTATGGATCTTTCCAGAATTGTCAAGATAAACAAACCTACAGTTAAAGTTGCATATGATCTTCAGGAGATTGGCAAGCCTGACCTCGCTGAAGTTCTGAAGCCTTTTACTGAATAGTAGAAATAGTTCGCATGTTGCGATAGTCGCATGGAAAGGCAGGTCCCACAGGGGTCTTGCCTTTCCTGCATCATCTGGAGGTATTGTTCAATGTCTGAAAAACCCATCAAGGGGCAGACAAAGGAAGAACATTGTGAGATTGAAGTCAAGAAGAAACCTGCTGTTCACATTTTCCCTGAGTGGTGTAAAGGTTGCGGAATCTGTGTAGCGTTTTGTCCCAGGCAGGTGCTTGAAATGGGAAAAGATCAGAAAGCCCATGTTGTATATCCTGAAAAATGTATTGAATGTGCTCTGTGTGCTCGCAGATGTCCTGAATTCGCTGTGTATGTCAGTGGAGACAGCATTAAAGAGAGCAAGAATAAGAATGGCGGTGAGAAATGAGCGGTATTCCCTGGGGAGAGACAAAACTGGTACAGGGCAACGAAGCCGTAGCTCTCGGTGCCCTTGCCGCAGGAATAGACTTCTTTGCCGGATATCCAATTACTCCATCTACTGAAGTTGCGGAAATTCTTGCTAGAGAGATGCCTGTTATTGGTAAAAAGTGGATACAGATGGAAGACGAGATAGCCAGCATCAGCGCAATCATCGGGGGCAGTCTTGCCGGCGGCCGATCGATGACAGCCACCAGTGGTCCCGGATTCAGTCTGATGCAGGAGGGTCTTGGATATGCCTGCATGACTGAAGTACCTCTGGTGCTTGTAAATGTTATGCGTGGAGGCCCTTCAACCGGGCTTCCTACTCAGGTTGCTCAGGGTGATATGATGCAGGCAAGGTGGGGCACTCACGGGGATCACCCTGCTATAGTTTTGACCCCCGCTGATGTGGAGGAATGCTTTTATCTTACCATCAAAGCTTTTAATCTTGCCGAGGAATTCAGAACGCCTGTAATCCTTATGCCCGACGAGGTGATCGGTCACATGCGTGAGAAGTTTACCTTCCCGAAAGAAGAAGATATTTGTGTTACGCCGTCTTCTTCACCGGATGTGCCTCTTGAATGGTACGAACACTATCACACTTCCGCCACTGGTGTATCGCCAATGGCACATTTCGGATCAGGTTACCGTTTTCATGTAACAGGTCTTACTCATGACACACACGGTTTTCCCACCCGCAAGATGGATGAAGTGGTGTCTAAAATGAACAGGCTCAAGCAGAAGATAACAAGGCGTCTGGATATTCTGGAGAACAACAAGCTCCATGATGTTGAAGAAAGCAAAGTTGTGATCTTCTGCTATG
>JAUVJW010000172.1 GCA_030596465.1 Candidatus Fermentibacteraceae bacterium
AGACCTGTGATGATTTCCACCACCTCCCCGGAGGGAGCTGTTTCAAAGGAATTTCAGATTGAGTTCACATGCAGAATGCAGTCGTACATGGTTGATTCAGATGCGGAAAGCCTGATTATCGATGGCGGTACTTCATCCTCTTACGGCAGGACTGCTCTGCCGGTTGTAACCGGAGCAGAGTTGATAACCATTGTCGCCAACAGAACCTCTTTCCCCTTTCTTGCGGGACAGACTGAAAGTTATGACGGGAACTGGCTTCCCGACGGAACTCTTATGTATGATGCCGTGTTCGGTACTTCCGAGTGGATGATCAGAGATATCTGTTCAGCGGAACAACTGGTTGTTTCATCGGAATCACCTGATTTCCGAATGATTTTCGGTGACACGAAAAGACGACTTCTTCAACAGTTCTTTGATATATTCGTGATTCATGACGGGGAGGCGCCTGTGCTTCCAGTGGGTGGCAGCAGGCATGCAGTCGGGAACTGAGGAATAGATTGGAGTCTGATGCGTTGTAAATCGCTGATATGCGCTGTTGCGGTTGTAATTCTTGCCGGTTTTTCATGCGGGGATTCACCTGTTGATCTGGCCGGCAACCCTACGCCAAGTTTTCTGACAATTCAGTTGCACTCAGATTCCGTTGTATACACAAGCTGGACACAATGCTCCGACAACGATTTCGACGCTTACATATTGTGGAGAAGTCAATCAGCCGGCATTCAGGCCGATCCTTCTCAGGCACAGGCTATAAAAATATTTTCCGGTGATCCCCTCCAGCTTACCTGGTTTGACTCAACAGTAGTTTCCGGCGAAACCTACTGGTACGCGCTGGAAACAAGGAATACTTCCGTGCTGTCAGCCTGGAGTAATGAACTAAGTCTTACAATTCCGTTGAATGAGCCGGACAATCTTACGGTGTTTTTTATAGATCCATCCCATGGATCCATGTCCGGCGACGCGATACTTATTCGAACTCCCAACGGGTTCAACTATCTTATCGACGGGGGAGACAGAAGAAGTGACTGGAGCTGCGGCAGAGACCGGATAGTTCCCATGCTGGACAGTCTTGGCATCTCCCATCTCGACGGTATTGTTGCTACTCACCCCCACTCGGATCATGTTGGCGGGTTGATTGCGGTTCTTGAAGAGGTTCCGGTATACAAGGTATGGGATTGCGGCTGGACAGGCGATGCTTCCAACACCTATGAGGAATTTCTGCTGGAAGTTCAGGCATCAGGTGCCGAATACATAGAGGGAAGCAGGGGCATGATTCTTGACTGGGATCCTGACCTGCAGGTGAAAATACTTCATCCCGAACCCAACCCGGGATCAGGTGACATGAATAATGCCTCAATAGTAGTACACCTGGAATATGAGGAGGTGTCCTATATTTTTACAGGTGACCTGGAAACCGATGGCGGAGAAGATGATATTCTTTCATTCTATGCCGCTGAAGATCTCCAGTCAGATATTCTCAAGGTGGGTCACCATGGTTCCAGTACCTCAACATCCAGCCAGTGGCTTGATGCCGTTGATCCTTCTTACGCGGCCATAGAGGTTGGTTCCGGGAATCCGTATGGTCATCCCCATGGAGAGGTTATCAACAGACTGGACAGCCGGGGTATTCCGATATACAGAACAGACCTGGATGGAACCTTTGTTATAACAACTGACGGCATCGACATTACTGTTTTCTAAGTTTTTCTCTCTTGTTCTCATACATTATGTTGTCTGCCAGCCCCAGTACCTCGTCAATTGTTTCTTTTGCGTCAGGTGTCCAGAAGGCATGACCCATGGAAACTGTGATGTTCTCCCCATCTGCCATATGTAACTTCTGAGATTTTTCAATAGCATTGTTGATTCTGGCCTCGACTCTGTGGCAGTGGTCCGTTGTCATTCTTGTGAGAATAATCAAGAACTCATCTCCACCGTATCGCAGCACAGTATCGGTTTTTCTCAGAGCATTCTCAAGAATCTTTGCCACCTCACGCAGTACATCGTCTCCGGTCTGGTGTCCGTATTTGTCATTTACTATTTTGAAACTGTCCACATCTACCATTATGAAACCGATGGATGAGCCAAGCCTTTTTGCCCTGAGTTCTTCCAACTCGATAATCCGGTTAAAATAATTCCTGTTGTGTATACCTGTGAGAGGGTCGTGGAGGGCTTGACTTATCAATTGATGTTGAAGTGTTATGCGTTTGAGACCCTGTTGAGTATACCCCAGCAGTAGTTCGGTAATTCTGGTATCAATGTTTCCGAATACATTGTTATCTCTGGTGATTATTTGAAAGACAGCCTTATCACTCAATCGAAAACAGGCTCCGGAGCTTCCCGCCGGGCAATGATTATCCATGAGATCTCTTGAACTGAAATAGCACGGACTCACTGTACTTAAGGTTAATTCCACCATTCCCGGGTTGCACTCCTCGTCGCAGTTGTAGAGTTCTCTGCCGGAGGAGGCTACTTGTTTCATCTCATGGCTGTCCTGGATGAATACTGAGCTGCATGCACCGTTAAGGACAGACTGCCCGGCCTCGGTGCAAACCCGGTATATCTCTCCCGGGGAGCGACATTGCTGAAGTTTTGCCGCAACGCTGTGGAGCTTCTCAATCCGGCTTCTGGCAAGAACCAGGTTTTCCTGATCCCTCTTTGTTTCAGAAATATCGATGATACATCCCACGCAGAAATTCGATTCCTCGTTGTTCATGAAATATGCTCTGCCGTGTTCCATTACCCAGAGAGTGTTCCCGGAACCGCTCTTTATTCTGTAGGTGATACTGTAATCTTCCCGTTTATGCAGAGATTCCTCAATTGCCTCCAAAACCATATTCCTGTCTTCATTCAGAATAATCCCCGCATAGGGATTTGTTTTTGACAGAAGTTCCACTTCGGAGTATCCGGCGAACGATGCTGAACCGGGCGCTATGAATTCCATCGTTCGCATTTCATCTATTCTCGCCTGGAAAAACATTCCTGTGTGGAGTCCCGGGTAAGGACATTCTCTGAAATCATTCCTGGCAGTAACATCAGCAGTGGTATGGGCCTCGGAGTTTGAAGTTCTGTAGATACGGTATCCCGCTACAGCCTGGGAAGTTAGCGAGGTATTAGAATTCATCGGAGCCCCTATCAGTGAAACCTGAAGAGAGCTGTTATCTTTCTTTTTTCTTGTAGTTCTAAGGCGGAGGATTTTGCCGGCCTTCTGCATTGAGTTTATGTATTCTGCCTCAGGCAGGATTGCTGTCGGTATTAACATTTCGGAAATGCTCTGTCCTGAGATTTCTACCGGTGTCCAGCCAAATTCGGAATGAAACGCGGTATTGGCGCGAATGATATTTCCGGTTGCATCTGAATAAAGAGATGGTTCAAGAGAGTTTTCAAAGGCATTATTCAGAAGTTCACCGTCAGCGCATCTATCTGAAACTCTTTGTTTTGCGCTTTCAGGGATCTGCCTGAATATGAAACAGACAAGTCTGTCACTGGAATCTGTAATAATTTGAACTGCAAGCTGGAATACCCGTGTAAGTTCTCCTTCTTTTTTCATCTTTACTGCTACAATGGATACAGGAATTCCAGAAATGGCGGTATCAAAAACACACTCTGATTCCGGGAGAAACGGGGCTGGTGTTATCAGCTCGTCAAGATCGCGTCCTTCACATTCCGCGGCGGGAATCTGAAACAGATCGGTAAAGCGAGGACTAACCCTCAGAATCTGCCTGTTGGCGTCGCACACAACCAGGGCACCGGATGAAGCACTCCAGAGCTGCTTCAGGTAGAGGGATCCAAAATCTCTTACTTCCACATCCAAAAGAGAACCTCCCACTAACCCCTTAAAATAGGACAAAACCCTGTTATTCCCATAACCCCCCGCTCTGGTACACCCGGTTCGTCAGATAGAAGCAACCTGATGCTGAAGCCGATAAACAATGTTGTATATCGACCGAACACGATTGTATAATGCAAAAATACTGAGTTAGACTCAAGCCCCCCTCCGATTGTAACGGTAGATTCTTTTGCGGTTCATGCCACATCAATCTTCCGATGTAACAATTTCAGATTTCTTTAAACAGGGGAAAACCCTCTTACTCCTTCCGTTCCCCGCTTCGGTGCATCCGGCTCTCCAAGCAGAAGCAGCCTGATACTGAAACCGATAAACTTTGTTGTATAGCAACCGGATGCAGATGTATAACGCAAAAATACTGAGTTGGACTCAAGCCCGCCCTGATTAAAACGATAACATTTTTTTGATCGAGAAATGTTCCGCAGGAAAATACATCCCGCGATTGAGCCGTATCTGCAGTTCTTTTCAATATTCACAGCCAGTGCGGCAAAACATTTTGCGGCTGCGAGCATATCAAGGGAAAGAATGGGGGACGGATAGGAACAGACGAGAAATCTGGAACCGTCCGCAAGCATGATACTGTATCTGGAATTGGTGGAGTTACAGTTGTCAGTATCCTTTAACGGGGTTAACGGATTCCTCCAGGATGGGATTCCGTTTGACTTCAGCCACTTTCGGGTCATGGATTCCCGGCAGAGATCATGAAAAACAGACTCGCTGCCACCGGACTCTTTTCTGAGTTTACCAACCACTTTTTCCGTTAGCGTAATTCGTTCCACCCGGCTTCCTTCCACTGGAGTACCGCATGAATATCAAACTGCCGGTGGCATTCGGTCAATGAGATTTGCATTTCACTGAATAGTTGGCTAAATTTCCACTCACTTATAAGCTGGAATTGATGTTTTTATAGTTTTACAGTTATTCCCGAAAAGGGGCAGTAATGGACAAGAGAACCCCGCTTTACGAGAAGCATGTAGCACTTGATGCTACTATACAATCCT
>JAUVJW010000207.1 GCA_030596465.1 Candidatus Fermentibacteraceae bacterium
AACTCGCCGAAAGACTTAGAAGTATTCGAGAACACGGCGGTAAGGGTTACCTTCACGCGGAAGTTGGCACAAACAGTCGTCTGGATGCAATTCAGGCAGGCTTCCTCAGAGTAAAGCTTCGTAAACTTGAGGACTGGCACGCAGGCCGAAGAGCAAATGCGGAAAGATACAGGCTGGCTTTTGCTGATATTGACCAGGTAAAAACCCCGGTTATTGATCCAAGAGCATGGTCCATTTACAATCAGTACACTCTTCAGGTAGAAAACAGAGATGAACTGCTCAAAGTCTTGAGAAGTAAACAGATTGGCTGTGCCGTATACTATCCTTTGCCTCTTCATCTTCAGGAATGCTTTGCTGATCTTGATTACTCAAAAGGAGATTTCATAATTTCAGAAAACTGCAGCGAAAAGGTCATTTCTCTACCCGTATTTGGAGAACTAACAAAGGAAGAGCAGGATGAAGTTATTACTGCAATTAAGGAATTCTACCAGAAGTAAATTTCTTATTGTTCTTTTTATGGCGACATTGGCAGCAGGCCAGGATCTTATTGATAACACCCTGCAAACGGGTGAAAACCTCTTTTCCACGGTTCCTCTGTCAGTTTTCGCAGCAGGAGCCGCAGGGTCTTTCCTCACATTTAGAATAGAAGACCGTGCGGGATACAGAACTTTTCTTCCGGAGCAACCATTCAAAACTCTGGATGCGGTCGACAATTTTGTCTTCGGAAAAGCTCTCCTGGTTGCGGCACCAGCTTTTTGGCTTACCGGCAATCTAACTGATTCTGATCAGGTAGAAAGCGTGGGAGAAGAATTGTGCCGTGGTCTCGCGTACACATACGGCATTGTTCAAACGCTTAAGCTGACAACAGGAAGAATCAGGCCCGATGAATCAGACAATATGAGTTTTCCTTCCGCTCACGCAGCGGGAGCATCCTGTACAGCGACTGTTCTCTGGAACAGATACGGAACTGATATTGGAATACCACTTTCCATCCTTACTCTCTATACCTGTCTTTCAAGAGTTAATCTCGAAAAGCACTTTCCCTCTGATGTAATTCTGGGGGCGGCTATTGGCGTCGCCTGTGGCATTGCCTCCACAACGGCAACCAAAGGTGAAGAAGTAACGGCTTTCTCATTCTCCTTATCGGTAGATACTGAAGGAAGGATAACTCCTGGTCTATGGTAAACAAACAAATTACTAGCTTCGGACACGCCTTCAGAGGCCTGGTTACACTTGTAAGAACCCAGCCGAATGCCAGATTCCATCTTTTTGCTACTGTATGTGTTGTTGCTCTTGGCCTTTTTCTGAATATCAGCCACACTGAATGGGCAATCATTGCTCTTGCTGTTGGCTCTGTCTGGGCTGCTGAAGCTCTGAATACCGGTCTGGAATTTCTGGCAGACCGAGTAGCACCCGAATGGCATGAACTTGTAGGAGCCGCTAAGGATGTTTCTGCCGGTGGCGTTCTGGCGATATCAATTACTGCGGCTGTTGCCGGGCTTCTTATATTTCTTCCTCATATTTTATAAAATTCGGAGATGAAAAAATGCTTGACAGAAAGTTGCTGAGAAAAGAACCACAGCGAGTAACGGAAGCCGCAATAGCTAAAAACGAAATAATCAATATTGATCAATGGCTTAAAGCCGATTCCGCAAGAAGAGCCCTGATGCTTGAGATCGAAGAACTACGCAAAATTAGAAATCAGCTCTCTAAAGCAGTTTCTTTGAAGAAACGAAACGGAGAGAACGCCGATGACGAAATGACCAGGAGCCGCGAGACAGGTGTTAAACTCAGCTCTCTGGAGAAAAGTATTTCAAAGATAGATGCCAATCTTTCTGAAATGGAAAAGAATTTCCCGAATATACCTGATTCCGATGTGCCTCTGGGGGGCGAGGAGAACAATATTGTCCTCCGCTCCTGGGGAAAAATTCCAGAATTCAGTTTCCGGACAAAACCTCACTGGGAATTAATGGAGAATGTTTTTCTGCCGGAGGCCGCAGGCAGAATTGCCGGTTCCAACTTCATTCTGTTTCGCGGGTGGGCCGCAAGGCTCCAAAGAACCCTTATAAGCTGGATGCTTGACTACCATTCCGAGGTTGGCATGGAGGAGATCTGGGCACCTTTTGTGGCAAAAACCGAATCCATGATCGCCACAGCCCAGCTTCCCAAAATGGATGATGATATGTACAGGATACACCGGGATAATCTCTACCTTATCCCTACAGGTGAGGTTCCTATCACAAATCTTTACAGAGATCAGCTTCTTGAAGAGGCAGACCTGCCGGTAAGGCTGTGCGGCTACACTCCATGCTTCAGGCGGGAAGCTGGCAGCTATGGTAAAGACAACAGAGGACTGAACAGGGTACACCAGTTTGAAAAAGTGGAAATGGTGCGCCTGGAACATCCCGACAAATCTGATGAGGCGCACGAAGAACTTCTCAACCACGCGACCGATATGCTGGAACTTCTCAATATACCCTACCGGGTTCTGCTTCTTGCTTCCGGGGATCTCAGTTTTGCTGCAGCCAGATGTTATGATATTGAGATATGGTCTGCAGGTCAGGAAAAATGGCTTGAAGTATCATCCATTTCTAATTTCCGTGATTTTCAGGCAAGAAGAGGTAACATGAGATACAGACCTGCTGGAGGGGGAAAACCTCTATTCATACACACACTGAACGGCTCAGGACTTGCTCTGCCCAGGCTGATCATATCTCTTGTGGAGAACGGACAGCAGTCAGATGGAAGCATCAGACTACCATCTGTTCTGGCGGAAAGAATGGGAACGGAAGTTCTCCGGTAAACCGGATTACTTCCTCCTTTTTCTTCTGAAATCGTTTCTGATTTCCTGCTTTAAGTTGTTCCACTTTTCCCAGGTTTCAGGATTCTCACGTCTAAGCTGATGCCATCTCTCGCGTGAGTAAAGAAAAATCAAAAGGAAAACAGAAGTAACTATGAATAACTCTATCCAGATATAAAGTCTCTTGGGCTTACTCTTCCACCCGGGATGCCTGGGAGGATCAAGTATCCGCAGTGAGCTTTCAATGTTAGCTTCTTGAACAAGAGCCTGCTCAACCTGAAGTTCAAGAGCAGCCACCAGTCTTAACTGCATTTCAAAATCGGTTTGAAGCCTTGCATACTGTATCATTGCGGGAGGAAGATTACTCAAACCCACCCCGAGGTTTACATTACTTGAAGATGAACCGCTCTCAATCATCTCAATTGACTGTCTCAGTGCTTCCGCGGTAGTTTCAAGTTCAAGAAGCTGTGCAGTAGTTCCCGATCTGATCCCATTACGAACTGCGCTGGCTGTGAGCGTTGTCTCGATATACCTGCCTTTCATCTCAGCAAGAACGGACATTACATGCGCAACTTCTTCGTTGGGCAGAATTGTGCCATACTCATCCTCGAACCGAAGTATTTCTGCCATGGTATTCTCAAGTGCGGCTTGCGCAACTATAAGCTGGTTCTCTGTGCTTTCTCTATTCGTTCTGTAGCGGGCCAGAGTAATGCTGGTGTTTATACTGTCAAGAAGAAAAATCACCTGTTCAGAAATTTCAACAGAGTACAGAGGCTTTCCTGTGGTTACTTCTATCTGTA
>JAUVJW010000168.1 GCA_030596465.1 Candidatus Fermentibacteraceae bacterium
CTCCTTTTCTTTCTGAGATGGAAGAACCTTCTCAGTGGTAGAACCAGATCATCTGCCGTTGAGATGCTTACAACATCAAGTTTGGCGCGTTTGCAGAGCATTTCTCTTTTTGAAGTCTGCTCCTGTACCTTTGCGGCAAAGGCTCTCTGCCAGGCGGGTGATGAGGTGTTAACGACAGATTCATTTCCCGACTCTGGATCTCTGAATCTGATTTTACCCACATCAGGTACCCGAAGCTCCCGGGGATCAAACACATGAATTCCAACCATGTCATGCTTTTGAGAAAAGACTTTCAGTTGTCTCTCTCCTTTAGAACCGAACTTGAAGTCACTTACCAGAAAGATCAGAGCCTTTTTCTTCAGCACTCTTCCAAGAAACCGAAGGGCATTTTCCACATTTGCCATTTCCTTGTGGTCACTGGCTTCAAGCACTCTTCTGATTAAGGCAAGAGAGTGTGCTCTTCCTTTATCGGGCGGCATGTAATCGTGAACTTTGTCACCGTAAGTGAGTAGTCCAACCCTGTCGTTATTTCTTGCCGCGGAAAGAGCCAGCACGGCGGCTGTTTCGGCAACACGGTCAGCTTTGGTAAGATTAACAGAGCCAAAGTTCAGACTGCCGGAAACATCCACAACAAGCATAACCAGAAGCTCACGCTCCTCTGTAAGCAGCTTCACATACGGGGTGTTGGACCTGGCTGTTACATTCCAGTCAATTAGTCTGGGATCATCTCCCTCTACATAGGGTCTGTAATCGCTGAATTCCATACCCTGTCCGCGAAAAACAGACCGGTAATCCCCAGCTGCCAGTTGATCAACCAATTTCCTGGTGTGGATCTCAATTCTTTGCACACGGCGAAAAAGACTGTGAGTGGTTTCCATAGAACTTACCTTTTTGTAACAGGAACCTTGTCAAGGATGCTCGTAAGCATTTCCTCGACAGTTACTTCTTCAGCCTCCGCCTCAAAGGATCTCATTATTCTGTGTCGAAGCACATCAGGGGCCACTTCCTTCACCAGATCCGGAGTTACAAATGCCTGACCTGTAAGCAAAGCTCTTGATCTGGCCGCAGCGAGAATCGAAAGAGACCCGCGAGGACTTGCGCCAACAGTAATGAGATCTTCAAGATCGCGAAGCCTGTGGAGTTTAGGATGCCTGGTAGCGTCAACCAGCCTGACCGCATAATCCATAATATTTTCTTCCACAAGTATCCGCTTTGAAAGATTCTGCAGTTCACAAAGCTGATCAGTAGTCAGAACGGGTGATGCCGATGGCTTGTCTGTACCACCCATGCGTTTCAGGATTTCAATTTCTTCGTCGGGAGTGGGGTAGGTAATGATCAACTTCATCATGAATCGATCAATCTGTGCCTCGGGAAGAGGGTAAGTTCCCTCCTGCTCTATGGGGTTCTGGGTAGCCATTACAAAGAATGGCTTAGGAAGCGGATGTGTAACCCCCCCAAAGGTAACCTGCCTCTCCTCCATTGCCTCCAGAAGGGCACTTTGAACCTTTGCAGGAGCCCTGTTTATTTCGTCTGCCAGTATCATCTGGGCGAAAATTGGTCCCATTCGTTCTACAAATGTACCTTTGGCAGGCTGGTAGATCATGGTTCCTGTAATGTCAGCGGGGAGAATATCGGGAGTGAACTGGATACGGCTGAAATCAGCATTAAGGCATTTTGAAAGAGTGCTTGCGGCAAGGGTTTTAGCAAGACCGGGTACTCCCTCGATAAGCACATGTCCATCTGAGAGAAGCGCAGTCATAAGACCGATCCTGAATTCCTCCTGACCCACAATAACCCCTGAAAACTGTTTTCTTATCTCTTCCAGTAGACCTGAAGCCTCAGTGACTTCTTTTTCTATCTGTTCAACTCTTTCCCTGGCCATTACAATTCCTCCCGGGCTGTATGAAGTATGGTTCTCATTTCCTGTTCGTACTCTTTCAGCTGATCAAGAGTTCCAGCCTCGAAGCGCATTACAAGTACCGGCTGGGTGTTGGAAGCTCTGAGTAAACCCCATCCATTCCGGTATTCAACTCTTACACCGTCAATGTCGTTAAATGTGCAGTTCCGTTTTATCAGTATCTGCTTCACCTTCTCAACAAGAGCGAATTTTATAGAATCGTCACATTCCTCCCTGATTTCCGGAGTAGCCATAACCGGTGGCAGATGTGAGGTAAGAGAGGAAACGGGACCGGATGCTTTTTCAGCAATTTCCAGAAACCTCAGAGTTGCATACAGAGCATCGTCATAACCGTAATACCTGTCACGAAAGAATATATGACCACTCATTTCCCCCGCGAGAAGAGCATTTTCCCTTAGCATTCCCTCTTTAATGATTGAATGGCCTGTGGGAAGCATAAGCGCTCTGCCGCCCCTGGCTTCCACATCGGAGAAAAAAACGCTGGAAGCTTTAACCTCGCTGATAATTGTTGCTCCGGGATTATCAATAAGTAACGCGTCTGCAAGTATACAGAGAATCCTGTCACCGAAAATCACATCGCCATTCTCATCTACAATACCGAGTCGATCAGCATCACCGTCGAATGCGATACCCAGATCACACTTCTCTCTGACAACGGTCGCTCTGAGAACTTCGAGATTTTTCATTACAGTTGGATCGGGATGGTGGTTGGGAAAAGTGCCGTCAGGGGTACAGAAAAGCGGCACAACTCTGTGTCCAAGTTGTGTGAGCAGATCAACAGCACAGTCTCCACCGGTGCCATTACCCGCGTCCACTGCTATCTTCAGGGAAACCGGAGGGGCGAATTCGGATCGGAGCCTGTCCATGTATGCTTCCCGAACACTGATTTTTTCCATTTCAGGTATTGAGTTTTTTACTTTCGCCGTTGTTTCTATCGTTGTCCGGATGCCTGCTATGGCATCTCCCCAGAGGGTGTGGAGCCCTCTCATGGTTTTGAAACCATTGTACTCCGCTGGATTATGACTTCCAGTGATCATTACTGTAACATCCGGTTTCAGGGTATAAGCCGCGAAGTAAGTCATTGGTGTGGTTTGTTCGCCCAGATCCAGGATCCTGCAACCGGCGGCTGCGGCTCCTCTGGCCAGTTGATCTCTCAGCCGGATTCCAGATGGCCTGCAATCTCTTCCTATGGCCACTACACCTCCGCCAGCCATTTTTCCCAGAACAAAACCCAGTTTTGATACTGTATCGTTATCAAGATCTCTTTCTGCTACACCTCGAATATCGTATTTTCTAAATATTTCTCTGTTCATGAATTTGCTCCCGCCATGGGCAGAATCAATGTGATTCGCCCGTGTTCCATGTCTGCGTTGAGCCATCCTCCGTGTGAGGATGCAACGAGCCTTATAAATCCGGCGCCTGGAAGATCTTTCTCTTCAGATGTATTCTGTAGCGTGAATTTCCAGGTGGTTTCCAGTTCCATATTGTTCTCAACTCTTAGCTCAACTGTCATCACTGTGCCTGAATCAGCTCTTTTAAGAGCTTCTCTAAAAATTGATGAAACCGTTTCCATAAGTTGTGTTTTTTTTCCGGCAACCTGTACATTTCCACAAATTGCTACTGATAGAGAAACAAGCTTGTCCGCGGCATTCTCGGAAATTTCCATGGCCGCTTCAGAAACAATATCATCCATTTGAACAATTTCTGTTTTAATCCGGGAACCGGTTTCCCGGGTGGAATCATCATCTTTTACTGAGATTTCCTCAAAAACACCAAGTATTCTGATCAGTGACCTTACTTCGTCGGAAAGGTTCTGTAAATCATTGACAACATTCACAGGAATGTCGTTGTCAGCACCGATCAATTTGTTCGAAGATACTTCGATGGCCTTTAATGGAACTACTAATACATCGCCTATACGGCTGAGAAACTGAGATTTAAGAATTTCAAGAGAAGTGAGTTCACGGCTTGAATCAGCCAGGAGTTTTTCCAGTTTTTTTACCGTTCTGATCCTTTTCTCAAGCCTGTAGTGGATTATGCCTATGGTGACCATAAGTACAGTGAAAATCCCTGCGGCAATTGAAACAGGCATTATAACAGTTCTCCAATTGAATTTACAGACATTACTTTCACCCCGGTTTTTTCGCTGATTGCCCCTTTTGTGTATTCATCCAGTGTAACATCATCATGGTTAAACATCGCTGAAGGCAGGAATACAGTTTCATCGTGAGTATGATGTTGCTGTACAGCATTAATAACATCTTCCCCGGACAAAAGTCCGGCAACGCTTACAAGAGGCCCCATCAGGGTATTTTCAACAGGAACAACACAGTAGCTGGAGGATGCCAGTATCTTCTTAATAAACGGAGCTGCCATTGTACCTGTTACAATAATGCCTTCTCCGGAGAAGTTTCTTCCGTGGCAGTCACCGATCATTTCCGCAAGAAGGCCTATTCCGTTTGCGGCAAGAGTACTCTCTTTATAGAAATCAGTCGGGGGAATTATTTCATCTGTAACCGCGTAGTATTCATCGGCAGGATATATCCATGGAAATCCTTTTTCCTTCAATGCCTTCAGCTGCCACTTTTTGACAGTCTTAAGAGTTTGTTCAGCCTGCTTCCTGGTTGGTCTGGACAGCGCTGCAAGGCCTGTTCTCCACCTGGTAAGACCAACGGGAACAATGCCAAGAATTGTTACATTCCGCCGACTGTAAAGATCAGCTATGGTGTTTTCCAGCTTCCCGCCATCGTTCCAGCCGGGAACTTCAACCACCTGAGCCTGTATTTCAATTCCGCTATCAGCGAGTTTGTCAATGTTGGGAAGAATTTCAACGGGAGCGGACAGTCCCAGCATTCTGCCGCGGAGAACAGGATCAGTTGTTTGTACTGAAACATGAAGAGAAGTAAATTTTCTCAATATGGCCTCATCAGTTTGTCCGGTGGTAAGTGTGATATAAGTTCCATTTATAAAGGAATACCTTACATCGTCATCCTTGACAAGAAGGGAAGC